>MEOQ01000033.1 GCA_001769275.1 Bacteroidetes bacterium GWF2_43_63
ATTTATCGATGGTTATTTAGTAATGAATCGTTCGTTTGGCGGGGTGCTGCCGGTTCAATGAACGAAGGCTTTAGTGTCCGTTGTGTCAAGGATTGATTGTTATCAGTTTATACGTACAATTCTTAAACTACAGCACAATAGTGATGAATATAATAACCCTTTAACAATGAAATTAGTAGCTTTATTCATAATAATCTCTTTCGTGTTTGTGCAGAATATTTCTGCACAAACACAATCTTTTTACAAGGTCTATCCAGAGCTGGACTCAGATTATTCATTTGGTAAGGCTTTACGCTTTGATAGCAGCGGTTACTATTTATTATTATTATCTGATGATGACACTCTTGGAAATACTTATCAGACCTATATAGCGCGATTCGACACAAGCAACACTCTGCAATGGAAGCGGCCCTATATATCTGGAACTGACGGAAATGCTTCATTTGGAGATATTCTTTTAACTTCGGATTCCTGCATGGTTTTTTGTGGATGTACAATTAATCTTCCCAGAAAGGGAATTCTTGTTAAAGCCGATAAGCAGGACGGGTCGCAGATTTTTGTCAGAACATTTGGAGATATGGCGTATTACAATTTACATAATATTATTGAAACAGCTGATAGTGGGTTTCTTGTGGTTGGAGCCACTGACTCTATCAACACATCTTTGATTTATGATTTATATATATTGAAGACCGATAAAAATGGGATTAAACAATGGGATACAATTATTGTTCTTAATAACAGAGGATTATCAACAAGCTCGATAATCAAAATAAATGATGTGTATTATTTTACTGTCTTGAAACAGAGAAATCAGGAGTACAACGACAATAAACTTGTTGGAATAAAACAGGATGGAACCATCGTTCTAAACAAAGATATTATCCTTGCAACTTATGGCGGGTATCTTGGTGCTATTGCGGTAACCAAAGACAATCAGCTTTTGCTGGGAGGGCAGATCAATGAATACTATTGGCCTTATGATCCATCTTCAGGAAACATTAATGATATTCCGTACGGAAAAATGTACATCGGTAAATTTGATACACTCGGCAATAATATTTGGAGTAAAAAATATTTCTGTCCAAATATCTTGCAGAGCACTTATCAGATCCTTTCAACAACCGATGGCTATTATTTGGGTGGTGCCTGTGGCTGGGGCTGGTATTATAAAGGGACCGGTGTTGACTATCATGAGCCTTCCGATTCATTTATGGATAATTTTCTGATGAAAATAACAGAAACAGGCGATAGTGTCTGGACTCGTGTATTTCGGAAGCAGGATGGTTTTTTGGATAACAATTATGAGTGGGTCAGTCAGGATAATATGGAAGATGTGGTTCGTACTATAGATGGCGGCATTGCAGCAACAGGGTGGTTCTATGCAATGGGTCCGATTTCATCAAATTACAAGCAATACGCCTGGGTGCTCAAAACCGACAGCAATGGCTGCGGCAAGCCGGGTGTACCTTATGGTCTGTGGCGCGAGGAGCTGCCCTACAATAGCGACAGCAGCATTGTGCACCTCACCTGGCAAGATGATGATCCTACAAACGTGTGGCATCATGTGCAAGGCTCGAAAGACGGGCAGTGGTACTTTTGGGAACTCACGCCACGCATGCTCTCCACCAACGAATTTTTCGATACTGTTCCGAAATATCATAACTATTGCTATCGTGTTTTCGGGCTTGATACTACCTGGGCGCGCACCTGCGAGAGTGCCGAAATCTGCATCACAACAGGTATTAATGAATATGCTCCTGAAAGCGGCTTGCTGGCTGTGTATCCCAATCCCGCTTCAGATGTTATCAACTGTGTGCTGCCGGAGAATGGGAATTATGATATTGTTGTGTATGATGCATTAGGGTCAATTGTTCACCCTTCGACGGAGTTTATCCAGCGGAACGCAGGACTCAGGATGACAATTGAAAGTGGAGTTTGTCAAATAAATATTAGCTCATTACCGCCGGGCATCTATTTCATCGAGGCGCGCGGAGAACGGGTTTTGAGGGGGAAGTTTGTGAAGGAGTAGCATTAAGCTTGCGGCATGCGGCATAGGGCACAAAAGCACAGCTTTTATCATTTGTGTTGATCAGTAAAAAAACGACCTTGTTTTGTGGCTTGGTGCCTCGTGGCAAATTTCCCTGCGTCACTTCGCCCTCCGCGCGACCCACTGAATCAGTCTTCATCGCAGGTGAAGGCGGATTCGAATTAGCGTTAATCTGCAGTAAATGCGGTTTTAATCCATTCGCGCTCATACGCGTAAATTCGCGGAAGAAAGAGTGGCGAAGCGACGAAGGTTTTCCAGTAGATCCCGGCACCTCATGAACACTGAATCCTGAACATGGAAGTAAGAATGTTGAACGGCATTTTATTCAGGATTTACTTCTTACTTCTGATTTCCTTGATCCATATTCAATATTCAGTTTTTGTGTCTTGGTGCCTTCGTGGCAAAATCTCTCTGCGCGCGACCCACTGAATCAGTCTTCATCGCAGATGAAGGCGGATTCGAATTAGCGTTAATCTGCAGTACATGCGGTTTTAATCCATTCGCGCTCATACGCGTAAATTCGCGGAAGAAAGAGTGGCGAAGCGACGAAGGTTTTCCAGGGGATCCCGGCACCCCATGAACACTGAATTCTGAACAAGGAAGTTAGAATGTTGAACGGTATTATATTCAGGATTTACTTCTGATTTCCTTGTTCCATATTCAATATTCAGTTTATGTGTCTTGGTGGCGACAACCCACGAAAACTGCAAAAATGGCATAAAAAGCACCTATATTGTCATATTTTTCGTAATTTAGCGCTCCTTTACAATTCAGATGAACGAAATCACATCCATAAAGCAACGGTTTGGCATTATCGGACAATCTCCTTTGATTGACCGCGCCATCGACGTAGCCCGTCAGGTGGCTCCTACCGACCTGACCGTTCTCATCACCGGGGAAAGTGGTACCGGAAAGGAAGTTTTCCCGAAAATCATTCATCAGTTCAGTGCCCGCAAGCATGGACCATTCATCGCCGTAAACTGCGGAGCCATCCCTGAAGGAACCATTGACAGTGAACTTTTCGGTCACGAAAAGGGTTCGTTCACCGGAGCAACTGATGCCCGCAAAGGATATTTTGAAGTTGTAAACGGCGGAACGATCTTCCTGGATGAAGTAGCCGAGCTGCCTCTCAGCACTCAGGTGCGCCTGCTTCGTGTTCTCGAAAGCGGTGAATTCTTTCGGGTAGGATCATCAAAAGTGATAAAAACAGATGCCCGCGTGGTGGCCGCCACCAATGTAAAACTGGGCGAAGCAATTGCAAATGGCAAATTCAGAGAAGATCTGTTTTATCGTCTGAACACAGTCCCTATTCATATTCCGCCTTTGCGCGAACGCAAAGAAGATATAGCTCTCTTGTTCCGCAAATTTGCTGCAGACTTTGCCGAAAAATACAGAATGCCTGCACTTGTGCTTTCCGACGAAGCACAGAACATGCTCCGGCAGCACTACTGGTCGGGTAATGTGCGTCAACTGAAGAATGTGACCGAACAGATCTCAATTATTGAACAAGCCCGGGAAGTGACGGTAAATACGCTTTCGAAATATCTCAACGACAGCAATCCCTCCATGCTGCCCGTTCTCCAACGCCACTTCGAAAACAGCGACGAACATGCCAATGAAAGGGAACTGCTTTACAAAGTCCTTTTCGACATGAAAAAAGATATGGCGGAAATGAAAAAACTGATTTCCGAAATTATCTCAGCTACCGGAATCGACCCCTCCATGCCAGGCCGCACTATATCGGCTGTTGATGGCATTCCCATTCAGCCGGAATTTTTCAAACCTCAATATAACGCACCCTCACAGGAATTTCAGCACACAAGAGACACGATAAACGAAATTCCCATTGACTATTCCGAAGAAGTAGAAGAATCTCTTTCGCTGGAGAAAAAGGAAAAAGAAATCATCACCAAGGCACTTGAAAAACACCATAGCCGGCGCAAAAACGCAGCTGCAGAACTTGGAATTTCAGAAAGAACGCTGTACAGAAAAATAAAGGAATACGGAATAGAATGAGATCGATAGTCATCATAGGTTTTTTCTTATTGCTGATGACATCATCATCCTGTCTGCGTGTGACCTTCACCGGCGCATCCATTCATCCGGATGCAAAAACTTTTTCGGTGCAGTATTTCGAAAACAATGCAACACTGATCAACCCGACGCTGGCCAAAACGATGACGGAAAAACTCCAGGACAAGATTATGGGTCAGACAAGGCTGAGCATGGTTAATCAGAACGGAGATCTAGCTTTTGAAGGCGAAATTACAAGCTATACGCTGCAGCCTGTGGCTATTCAGGGAAATGAAACAGCGCAGCTCACACAGCTGACCGTAAATATCAATGTCCGGTTTTTCAACCGGCTCGATGACTCAAAGAATTTTGAAGCCCGCTTTTCGCGCTTCCAGCAGTTTTCAAGCAGTTCGAGCCTGGCCTCGGTCGAAGACGGGCTGATTGAAACCATAGCCGAAGAGCTGGTAGACGATATATTTAATAAAGCACTGGTTAACTGGTAAAACAATCACATGAGAATTTCTGATTTGAATATCACTTCTTCCGATGCTGCACGAATGCTGGAGCAACACCCGTATTCCGCTCATCTCGAAACGCTTGTTTTATTTCAATTACAAAAGGAGAAACCTGATTTGTTTACTGAAAGAATCGGTCAGTCGAGTTTCAAGGTTCCGGACCGCTACATGCTTTATGTAAATCTGCAAGAAACCTACGCCGATGACATTGAATCAACGCAAAAGGAAGAAGCGATTATCGCGTCAATTCCGGTTTCGGAAACCATTGTTGAAGAAGAAATCATTGTTCCGGTCACCATTCCCGAATCGGATGTGACCATTCAATCAGTGTCTGAAACAGCAATTGCTGAAGAAACAATTGAAAATATCCCTGAAGTTGAAGAAGTGACTGTTGAAATCAACAATGAAGATCTACAAATTACAAACGAGCCGGTTTCTGTAATTTTGGATCCTGTTGAGGAAGAAATACAGCCAATTATTCAGAATGCCGATGACCCGACTGAGACTGTCGAAAATCAGAAAGAGGAAGAAATTTATCAGGAGGAAGTGCCTGTTCAACAGGTTGCAGCGGAAGAAGTGAAGGAAGAAATTCAAAAACCTGCTTTAGAAGAGGAAAAAGATCCGTTGAAAATTCTTCAGCAACGACTCGCAGAACTGAATATCAATAAAACCGAAGAACCCCGGGAACAGGAAAAACCGCAGGATATGGAAAAGGAATCAATCGAAATTATAGATCAGTTTATCAATACCGAGCCGACCATCAAAATAGATCTGAACCGTTTGCCCGACCGCAGGAACCTTGCTGAAAAAAGCACCATCGAAAAATTCGAAGTGGTATCGGAAACGCTTGCGGCAATCTACGAAAAGCAAGGTCGCTATGAAAAGGCTTTACTTATGTATGAAAAATTACTTTTGGCTAATCCGGAAAAAAGTAGTTACTTTGCACCCCTGATCGAAAATTTGAAAAAGAAATTGTAACACTTTAAATATCAACGCGATGGGCTTTTACATTTTTCTCGTAATCCTGATGATAATCGTTTGTGTCCTTCTTGGACTTATTGTTTTGGTGCAGAATTCCAAAGGCGGCGGACTTGTTGCCGGAATGCAATCATCAAATCAGTTTATGGGCGTACGTCAGACCGCTGATTTCTTAGAAAAAAGCACATGGACGCTTGCCATCGTTATTCTGGTGCTGAGTCTTATGTCTATTTTTGTGATACCACGCGGACAGCAGCAAACAGAAGACAGCCGCGTTAAGAATTATATTGAGTCGAATGAACTGGCTCCAATCAGCACTCCAGAAGGAGAGCAACCCGCAACACCGGTTGAATAACTTCAGCCTGCAATAAACAACATTTTAAACCCGGTCTCCGGGTTTTTTATTTTTCTACAATTCTCATTGGAAAAAATAAAGAGACATTCTGACCGCCAATTAAAATGAGTGTCAGCTGACAACTGTAAAAATGTCAGATAATACCCATTGGCATAATAAATGACAGGCCCGCGACGAACAAAACAAAATGACAGATATGAGTACCATAAACATTAAACCTCTTGCCGACCGCGTTGTAATTGAACCGGCTCAGGCTGAAACAAAAACCAGCAGTGGAATTATCATCCCCGACACCGCCAAGGAAAAACCCCAGCGCGGAACCATCGTTGCCGCAGGTCCCGGCAAAAAAGACGAGCCTGTCACTGTTAAAGTGGGTGACGTTGTATTGTACGGCAAATATGCCGGAACCGAAATCACCATTGATGGCAAGGATTATCTGATCATGAAAGAATCCGACGTTCTCGCAATCATCTAAATCGAAAATTTTAAAAATCTAAAGCTATATGGCAAAACAAATTATTTACGGTGTTGAAGCCCGTGAAATGATAAAAAAAGGTGTTGACGCTTTGTCAAACGCCGTCAAAGTTACTCTGGGGCCAAAAGGCCGCAATGTTATCATTGAAAAATCGTACGGTGCCCCCGCAATTACCAAGGACGGTGTAACCGTTGCCAAGGAAATTGAACTACCGGAAAAAGTAAACAATATGGGCGCGCAGATGGTGAAAGAAGTTGCCAGCAAAACCAATGATGCTGCCGGCGACGGAACCACTACCGCTACCGTTTTGGCTCAGGCCATTTTCAATACCGGACTGAAAAACGTCACTGCCGGAGCCAACCCTATGGACCTCAAACGCGGCATTGACAAAGCAGTTGCCGCTGTGATTGAAAACCTCAAAAAACAATCAAAAGAAATTGGCGACAGCTTCGAAAAAATCGAGCAGGTAGCAACGATTTCTGCAAACAACGATAGCGAAATCGGCAAACAGATCGCCGAAGCCATGCGGAAAGTGAAAAAAGAAGGCGTCATTACCATCGAAGAAGCTAAAGGAACCGATACCACCGTTGATGTTGTTGAAGGTATGCAGTTCGACCGTGGATATTTGTCACCTTATTTCGTGACCGATACTGAAAAAATGCAGACTTCGTTCGAAAACGCTTTCATGTTGATTTATGACAAGAAGATCAGCAGCATGAAAGAACTGCTTCCGATTCTCGAAAAAGTTGTTCAGACCGGCCGCCCAATGCTGATTATCTCCGAAGACATCGAAGGTGAAGCACTGGCTACCCTCGTGGTGAACAAACTGCGTGGTTCGCTCCGCGTAGCAGCTGTGAAAGCTCCTGGTTTCGGCGATCGTCGCAAGGAAATGCTCGAGGACATCGCAGTTCTGACTGGCGGTATCGTCATCAGCGAAGAAAAAGGCTATAAGCTCGAAGACGCTGACCTGACCTATCTCGGACAAGCTGAAAAACTGACTATTGACAAAGAAAATACAACCATCGTGAAAGGTATGGGCAGCAAAGAAAATATTGATGCCCGCATAGCACAGATCAAAGCACAGATGGAAGCAACCACCAGCGATTATGACCGCGAAAAGCTGCAGGAACGTCTTGCCAAACTGGCTGGCGGTGTTGCTGTCATCAAAGTAGGTGCTGCCTCCGAAGTTGAAATGAAAGAAAAGAAAGACCGCTTCGACGACGCTCTGCACGCAACCCGTGCTGCTGTTGAAGAAGGAATCGTTCCTGGCGGCGGTGTTGCTTATATCCGCGCCATCGAAGCTATTGCCGGCCTGAAAGGCAACAACGAAGACGAAAATACCGGAATCGATATCATCCGCAAAGCGATTGAATCACCAATGCGCATGATTGTTGAAAATGCAGGCCTCGAAGGCAGTGTGATCGTTCAGAAAGTGAAAGAAGGAAAAGGTGACTATGGTTTCAACGCCCGCACCGAAGTATACGAAAATCTGCTCGAAACCGGCGTGATCGATCCTACCAAGGTGACCCGCATTGCGCTTGAAAATGCTGCATCAATTGCCGGCATGCTCCTGACTACCGAAACTGTGATCGTTGATATTAAAGAAGACAAACCCGCGATGCCTCCGATGCCCGGTGGCGGAATGGGTGACATGTATTAAAATACGACTTGTTGCTGTTGACCGAAAGCCCCTTATTGGGGCTTTTTTTATTTGCGGCCGGGTGGTGGTTGCGGTGCTGGCAAATATTTCTTATATTTGAAAAACTGAATTGTTTTTCTGCTGCAATTCTTCAATAATTCAGAAAGCAGCCAGCCGGAATTTCTCTGCGTCATTTATTAAAAAGCTAAACAAATGTCAGCACAAGAAGATAGCGCATTATTAAAGGATACATTAAAAATCCGTTTCGAAAAAAACATGCACCGCCATGAGAACCTCAGCTGGAGCGATGTATTGAAAAGACTGGAGGCGAATCCGGAAAAGCTGCGATCGCTTTCTCAAATGGAAGCAACAGGCGGAGAACCGGATGTAACCGGGTTTGACAACACAAGCGGCGAAATTATTTTTTGCGATTGTTCGGCCGAAAGCCCGAAAGGCCGCCGAAGCATTTGCTACGATCGCGAAGCGCTTGATGCCCGGAAAGAATTCAAGCCCGAAAATACTGCGGTTGACATGGCGGCAGCGATGGGCATTCAATTACTGACCGAAGACCAATACCGGACATTACAGAAACTCGGACCTTTTGATTCAAAGACATCGAGCTGGCTGCAAACACCCACCGATGTACGTTCTCTGGACGGCGCTCTGTTTGCCGACTTCCGCTACGGTCGAGTATTTGTTTATCACAACAGCGCCGGCTCGTATTACAATTCAAGAGGGTTTCGTGGAATGCTGCATGTATAATTCGCAGCATTGAAAAATTTCTGGATAAAAGAGGCTGTCTCAAATAGTCTTCAGCAACAAAAACAACATTCCACCTTGTGAAAGCGACGCAGGAGCTGCAGGACATGGAACCGTTGTTTTTGCAATTGTCACGACGGTTCCATGTTCCGGCATCAATGTCAATTTTTGACTCAGATGTTTACCGGAACGGTGGAATGTCGTAACAACCCGCTATTTTGAGACATACTCTTTTTTAGTTTTCGCTGCAACGAATTTATCTTACATTTGCTCTTACAATAAATTTTACACCATGCATAAACTGATTTTTACGCTTTGTCTGACAATGCTTGCCTTCGTTATGCAGGCTCAGATATTTGACATAACCGCCACAAAGCAAATCGCACTCGACGATGCATTCAACGCATCAAGAATGCTGGATGTCCCGGAAAAATTCGTAGGGCAGGAATATGATCTTAAATATCACCGATTTAACTGGACAGTAAATCCGGCAAATAATTACATCAGCGGCTCAGTCACTTCCTATTTTGTGCCCCTTCAAAATTTGTCGCAAATTGACTTCTCGTTGAAAGTAAATATGTTTGTGGATTCCGTGAAATATCACGGCGCCCCCGCTATGTCTGTGCATGTTACAAACGAAGTAAACATCACCGGATTTCCTACGCTGACAGCCGGCGTATTGGACAGCATTACGGTGTATTATCATGGTGCACCGCAGGCTACAAGCGGTTTCACATCATTCGTAGCAAGCACCCATGGAAGCGGCACGCCCGCATTATGGACACTCTCAGAGCCTTACGGCGCCTATGAATGGTGGCCCTGTAAAAACGATCTGAGCGATAAAATTGATTCCATTGATATTTATGTTACACATCCCAACGGTTACCACGCGGCATCGAATGGGCTGCTCGTTTCTGAAACTGTCGGAACCACAACAACCGCGCATTGGAAACACCGCTATCCGATTGCAGCTTACCTTATCGCCATTGCGGTGACAGATTACACCATCTTTTCTGACACATTCACATTGTCAACCGGGACTTTACCGATGCTGAGTTACGTTTTTCCGGAAAGCCTCACCGATGCACAAAGCAACACTCCCCTACTCGAAGAAGTGATGCAATATTATGATTCACTTATAGCTCCATATCCTTACATGACAGAAAAATATGGTCACGCACAGTTTGGCTGGGGCGGCGGCATGGAGCATCAGACCATGAGTTTTATGGCAGATTTTGGATATGAACTGATGGCCCACGAACTGCTTCACCAATGGTTCGGCGATGCAGTTACCTGCGGCTCCTGGCACGACATCTGGCTCAACGAGGGCTTTGCAACGTATTATACAGCGCTCTGTTATGAGCGTTTCAGCCCAACCTATTACTGGCCTGATTGGAAAGAAAATGCAGTGGATTATGTGACCTCTGAACCGTTTGGTTCTGTATATGTGTATGATACCAGCAACGTAAACACCGTTTTTTCAAGCCGGCTCAGCTATTACAAAGGCGCCTACGTGTTGAACATGCTGCGCTGGGTGGTTGGCGACGACAACTTTTTTCAGGGCAACCGAAATTATTACAATGATCCAAACTACTATTTGGGATATGCCAAAACCCCTGACTACATCACGCACATGGAAGCGGCTTCAGGAATGAGTCTCACGGAGTTTTTCAACGACTGGCTTTATCATGAAGGATATCCAACTTATAATATAGTTGTCAACCCGATTGCCGGCGATTCATTGTCCGTAATAATCAACCAGACACAAAGCCATTCTTCGGTGAGCTTTTTCGAAATGCCGGTTCCGATTTTGTTTGATGACAGTATTTATGTTTTTGACAACACTTTTTCCGGACAGGAATTTCATATTCCCTATACCGGAATGCCGGCTATAATCCAATTGGATCCTGAATTTCAGCTCCTTTCCAGAAATAATACTGTTATATTGTTGAACATTCCCGAACAGGTTGCACCTGAAATCAGCCTGTATCCAAATCCGGCAGAAAATCAGCTTTTCATTGGTGGCGCAGCGAATCAGAAAATCAGTTGCAATATTTATGACAGCCGCGGAGCTCTGGTCATTTCATATGAAACATCCGGAAATGAATTTGTAGATGTTCAAACGCTGACTCCGGGCGCATATCGCATCAGCATTTCTACTCCCGACTGGAATTACACTGGCTCATTCATCAAAAAATAATTCGTTGCTTACATGAGTAAAAGCAACAGCAAATCTGAAACCGGCAAATTCGGAGAAGACGAAGCCGCCTTGTTTTTAGTAAACAAAGGCTACGAAATCCTGCACCGGAACTGGCGTTGCGGCAAAGATGAGCTGGATATTGTTGCACTTCATGATGAAATTCTTGTTGTCGTAGAAGTCAAAACGCGCACGGGCACTGCTTTTGGCATGCCGTGGGAATCGGTTGATGATCGCAAGCAGCAAGCCATTGAACGCGCGGCACTCACCTACCTCGAAGCTTTCGCGATTGACCGCGATCTGCGTTTTGACATTGTTTCAATCATTGTGTCACCCGACAAAGATGTATGGATCGATCACATTGAAAATGCTTTTGTGCCCTGATTATTTTTTTCTATCTTCGTATTCTGTAAGAATTCTATGAAAAAAATTCTGTTTGTTTTCTTCCTTGCATTGACCTTTCAAGCCGCTGCACAAAGCTTCGAAGGAGGATTTCGTGCTGGTTTGATCGGATCTCAGGTGGATGGCGATAACTTGTCGGGATTCGATAAAGCCGGACTCACCGGCGGTTTTATGGTGGCGATTCCACTGAACGAATTCTCAGATCTGGCCATGGAAATGCTCTTTGTGCAGAAAGGCAGCCGCCGCAATCCAACCAAAGACAATAATCTGACAAAATATATCATGCGCCTCAATTACATTGAAGTTCCTGTATTGTATCGGCGTCAGCTCAAAAAAAGTTTCGGATTCGAAGCCGGATTGTCGTTCGGAATTCTGCTTGACACGGAAAACAGAGAATTTGATATAAACGGCGCAATTCCTGCCCGGCCTGATTTTGAAAAATACGAATTGGCAGCTCATATCGGTTTCCGCTATTTTCTCAATGACAATCAATCATTCAATCTGCGCTATTCCAATTCCATACTTCCCATTCGTAAAGCGCCCGGCATTTCGACCTACAATTATTTCATTCGTGGACAATACAACATGGTACTTGGCTTGACTTATGAGCACTGGTTCTGATAAAATATCGAAAGTAATTGTTGCTGTAACCGGCGCCAGTGGCGCTTTGTACGGGCTTGAACTGATCCGGCAGCTTAACAACCTGCATTCTATTCATGATATTGCTATTGTTTTCAGCGAAAGTGGCAGCAAGGTCTGGGACTATGAAAAAGTGATGGACATTCCGGTAAGCAACAAAATAACTGTTTTTGAAAACGACGACATGTTTGCAGCGCCGGCCTCCGGTTCAGCCGGATATCAGGCCATGTTCATTGCTCCGTGCTCCATGGGAACGCTGGCTTCGGTAGCAGCAGGAACCGCAGGGACACTCATTCACCGCGCAGCCGATGTAATGATGAAAGAACGTAGACCTTTGATACTACTGACGCGCGAAGCTCCGCTGAGTCTCATTCATATCGAAAATATGGAAAGAGTGACCCGTGCCGGAGCCATTGTTTTTCCGGCTTCGCCGTTTTTCTATCACCATCCGAAAGACCTCCGCGAAGCAATTTCGGCACTGGTTTCACGTTTAATCAGCATTACAGGTATATCAACCCCCGAAGTGGAATGGGGCAAAGAATAGTGTTATGGCAAAAATGCTTTGGGAATATGACGTTAAAGTGCTGCTGGCCATGGAACAAGCCATCAGTGGCAATTCTGAATTTCTGAAATTTCTGCTCGAAAACAATTTTCCCGAACTGGCTGCATTTGCCAGCGCCATTCGTGCAGATAAAAAAGCAATGAAATGGCTTTTCGACAATGGTTCGCCTGAGCTCGGAATTCTCAGCGATGCCATAGACTCCGAAGATGTAGCGATTGCCTGGTTGAAAAAAAACAACATGACATTCTATATAATTTTTGCAGACGCCTGTCGTGGAGTTACGCCCGCGCGCGAACTCCTGAAAAAAAACAAAATGGATGTATTTCTCCGGTTGGCAATTACAATAAATGAGGTGCTAAAACAGCAGCAATTTGATGCCTGGGATTATCACAAATTCAAAAAGTGATCCTGCTGTTTTTATTTGCCTTTGTGTCTGTCTGAAAATATTCAATGCAATTTCAGGCCGGCATTTACATCAAAAAATAATTAATTGCTTGCATGTAAATGCATATATATATGTATAAAGTACGAAATAAGCGATAATAGTTAGCTACAAAGATGTTAATATATTTTGATTTTAGATATTCATCCCTATATTTGTGTGCTTATGCAATCAATACGTCGTAGAAAAAAGCTTGCTGTTATACCTCTGCTGATTTTCATCATCGGCATGGCAGTATTTGTATTCATTAAGCTGCACAATCAACGCAACATTGCTTCTGATAACATTGATACCAGGCTTCGGTCCGCAGCCGGATCATTGGAGATGATAGTCTCCGACCCCATGATTGAAAAAGCCCGGAAAAAAACACCTGTTGATTTTGTAGAACATGACAGTATCCGAGTCCTTGCAAACAAAATAGCTGAAACTCATGATGTGATTTACACTTACGTGATGATTAAATCAGGTGATTCCGCCCTGTTTGTGCTCTCTTCATACATTGAATCGGACATCACAAAAGACATTGTCACTGATTATCTTGACTATTACAGTGAAGCAACCGACGAAATGATGAAGGCTTTCGGGAGCGACCAGCAGGAAGTTTTTGATGTTTCACAGGACCAATGGGGTAATTTCCGCAGCATTTATTTGCCACATAAAACAAAATCGGGAACGCCATATTTGCTGTGTGCCGATGTCAGCATGACCGAAGTAATAGACTTCCAACTCAGGTATCTGGTGGAATTTGCTCTTTCGGCCGTTTTTCTATTCCTGATTTCATTGCCCCTGTTGCTGAGAATGCGAAAAGAAAAATAAATTTTAATTGTTTCTTTTCATGGCTTTATTCAAACATCAGTACTGTTTGTCCACATAACATGCATATTAATTGTTTCGAAGCCTGAAAAAAGGTTCAAATTAGTGTCTGAAATGTTTTACAACAAATAAAAATTGTTTAATTTGCACACGATTTTAATAACCGTGATGCAAAAGTTTATACTCATTTTCACTCTGGTTTTTGCCACTTTGTGCAGCCTGCCTTCCTATGCAAGTGCTGGACATGGCTCTGAAACTACCGAAACAGAAAAAAGCGAAGGGATCGACATCACTGAGGTGATCTTCGATCACATTCTTGATTCGCATGAGTGGCACATTATGACACTCTACGAAGGCCAGGAAAACGAGAAGCATGTTGTAGTGCCGCTTCCAGTCATTCTTTGGGACGAAGGGAGTCTTGTTGTGTTTATGAGTTCAAAATTCCATCATGCCGAACATTTTGAATACCAGATTGGTACAAAAGAAACATTTGAGGGTAACTATGAAGGCAAAGTAGTCCGTGTTAATGAAAAAGGCGAAGTAGTAAGCGTTCCGCTCGACTTTTCAATTACTAAAAATGCGGCATCGCTCATATTCAGCGCCATGTTGCTGTTGCTCATTTTTATTCCGGTTGCGCGTCGATACAAAAAAACCGAAAATTCGGCTCCCAAAGGGCTGCAAGGATTTCTGGAACCCATCATTCTGTTTGTTGTTGATGATATTGTCAAACCAAACATCGGCGAAAAACGTTACGCCCGGTTTGCACCTTATCTGCTTACGTTGTTTTTCTTTATTCTCCTCAATAACCTGATGGGATTGATTCCGTTTTTTCCGTTCGGGGTCAATCTGACCGGCAACCTTGCAGTGACAATGACATTGGCCTTTTTCACACTTATAGTTGTAAACTTCAGCGCTGGCAAAGGATATTGGAAACATGTTTTTGCCGCACCAGGGGTGCCGGTATGGCTTCTGCCCATCATGATTCCTGTAGAGCTCATCGGCATCATTTCAAAACCATTTGCACTCATGGTTCGTCTCTTTGCCAACATTACAGCCGGCCATATCATTGTGCTCAGTCTTATTTCACTCATTTTCATATTTCAGAATCTTGGTATAGCGCCCGTATCAGTTGTATTCGTCCTCTTTATGGATGTACTCGAATTGCTGGTGGCCGCGCTTCAGGCCTATATTTTCACACTTTTGACTTCGCTGTTTATCGGTCTGGCCGTTCAGGAAGCAGAACATCATTGAAACTAATGTTTAACTAAAAAATAAAATCAAATGGTTTTAGCAGGAATCGGAGCAGGATTAGCCGTTATCGGCGCAGGACTCGGAATTGGTCGCATCGGTGGTTCAGCCATGGACGCCATTGCCCGTCAGCCCGAAGCAACCGGAAAAATCCAGACGGCCATGATTATTGCTGCAGCTCTCGTTGAAGGCGTTGCCCTCTTCGCAGTTGTTGTTGCTCTCATCGCCAAGTAATTTTCAAAAAACAAAAGCCCCCTGCGGTTGGCATCGGGGCTTTTTATTGTGAACTTAAAGATTAAAAATATATGTTGACTACTCCCGGACTTGGATTGATATTATGGACTACAGTGGTTTTTCTGCTGTTGGTTCTGCTCCTTTCTAAATTCGCATGGAAGCCAATCGTAGCTGCCATCAAAAAAAGAAACGAAGCCATCGATTCTGCGCTTCAGGCCGCCGAAACGGCTCGCAAGGAAATGTCGCAGCTGCAGGTTAACAACGAACAGTTACTGAAAGAAGCACAGAAAGAGCGCGACATTATTCTCGCCGAAGCGCGCAAAATGCGTGACAAAATTGTGGAAGAAGCTGGCGTTAAGGCACGGGAAGAAACTGAGCGCATTATTGCCACTGCACAGGAAAACATTCATTTTGAAAAAATGGCTGCAATAACTGAGTTGAAAAATCAGGTGGCTGTTCTCTCGCTTGAAATTGCTGAAAAAATCATTCAGATAAATCTCAGCAGCGATGCAAAACAGCAGGAACTGGCTCAGAAAATGGCCAGCGAAATTTCATTTAACTAAGCGCGGTAATGAACAACACTCAGATCCCCAAACGATACGCACGGGCGCTTTTTGAACTGGCCGATGAAATGAATATTCTGCCTGCAGTTGAGCAAAATATTCGTTTGCTGAAAAGCACCTGCGAGCAAGTTCCCGAATTCAGACAACTTCTGCGTAGCCCGATTGTAAAACCATTACTGAAAAAGAAAGTAGTGTCCGCACTGTTCGAAAAGGATTTTCACGATCTCAGCATACGCTTTCTGAAGCTTGTTATTCAACAGGGTCGCGAAAACTATTTGCTTGAAACAGCAAATGAATTCATTGCACTTTGCAGAGAAAAAGATGGAATAATTGAAGTTGAGCTTACATCAGCAGTAAACCTGAACGAAGAAATTATAAAGCAAATTGAAGACAGAATTTCTGAGCTCACTGGCTTGAAACCTGACACAACCAGAAAAGTCAATCCAAATTTGCTGGGTGGCTTTAAGGTTCGCTTTGGCGACAACATGTATGATGCATCTCTCAGAAATAAAATATTGAAAATCAAACGCGATTTTCAAACTAACATTTACGAAAAAGGATTTTAAAAAAGGGTATATATGGCAGAAATAAAACCATCGGAAGTAACCGCCATTCTTCGTCAGCAGATTTCGGGAATGAATCTCGGAAGCAACCTCGAAGAAACAGGAACCGTACTTGAAATAGGCGACGGAATTGCGCGCGTGTATGGACTTAGCAACGCCCGCGCCGGCGAAATGGTCGAATTCGAAAAAACAGGACTCAAGGGTATCGTGCTAAACCTCGAAACCGACAATGTCGGGATTGTGCTTCTCGGAGGCACCCAAAATCTGAACGAAGGAGATGTGGTAAAACGCACCGGAACGATTGCTTCAATTATGGTCGGCGAAGGATTACTTGGTCGTGTTATCAACACCATCGGTGAACCCATCGACGGCAAAGGCCCGATTCAGGGTGAATTGTTCGAAATGCCGCTCGAGCGAAAAGCTCCGGGCGTTATTTTCCGTCAACCGGTAACTGAACCGCTGCAAACCGGTATCAAAGCCATCGATGCTATGATCCCCATCGGCCGGGGTCAGCGCGAACTCATTATTGGTGACCGTCAGACCGGAAAAACTGCAATTGCGATTGACACCATCATCAACCAGCGCGAGAATTACGAAAAAGGAAATCCGGTTTATTGCATTTATGTGGCCATTGGACAGAAAGGTTCGACGGTTGCACAGATTGCTAAAACGCTCGAAGAAAAAGGCGCCATGCCTTACACAGTTATTATTTCAGCAACCGCTTCGATGCCTGCCGCACTGCAATTCTACGCACCATACGCAGGCGCATCTATCGGCGAATATTTCCGCGATACTGGTCGTCCTGCTTTGGCTATTTACGATGACTTATCAAAACAGGCCGTAGCATACCGTGAAGTTTCACTGTTGCTGCGTCGTCCGCCGGGACGCGAAGCATATCCGGGCGATGTTTTCTACCTCCACTCTCGCTTACTTGAGCGCGCTGCAAAAGTGATTAAAAGCGACGAAGTGGCCAAACAAATGAATGACCTGCCGGAAAGCATCAGACATCTTGTAAAAGGTGGCGGCTCTCTGACTGCACTTCCAATCATCGAAACACAGGCAGGTGACGTTTCTGCATACATTCCGACCAACGTTATTTCCATTACCGATGGTCAGATTTTTCTCGAGACTAACCTCTTCAACTCCGGTATCCGCCCCGCTATCAACGTGGGTATCTCGGTTAGCCGCGTAGGCGGTAACGCTCAGATCAAGGCAATGAAGAAAATTGCGGGAACCCTCAAGATTGATCAGGCCCAGTTCCGCGAACTTGAAGCATTTTCAAAATTCGGCTCCGATCTCGACGCATCTACCAAGGCCGTTCTCGACAAAGGAACCCGCAACGTGGAAATTTTAAAACAGCCGCAATATTCGCCCATGTCGGTCGAAAAGCAAGTGGCCATCATCTTTGCAGGAACTCGTGGATTGTTGAAAGCAGTCCCCATAAAACAGGTTAAAAATTTCGAAACTGAATATCTGCATCATCTCGAAGACCATCACGCTGACATTTTGAGCGAACTTCGCAAAGGTGTACTGACAGACGAAATGATTGCCAAACTTGATAAAATAGCGCTTGATATTGCAGGCCGCTACCACTAAAAAAGATCTGACATGGCAAATCTGAAAGAAGTCAGAAACCGCATTCAGTCGGTAACAACCACCAAGCAGATCACATCGGCCATGAAGCTGGTGTCGGCCTCGAAGCTGCGCAGGGCACAGGATAACATTCTGCGCTTGCGGCCCTATGCTTCGAAGCTGCGCGAGATAATGGGCCGCGTGGCCGCGGGCGTTGATGACCTTCCAAATGATGGCGTTTTTGCTCAACGTAATCCCGATAAAATTCTGATGGTCGTGTTTTCAGCCAACAGAGGGCTTTGTGGTGTTTTCAATGCAAACATAGCCAAGCAGGTAAACATGCTTATCGAAGGAACTTACAGCAAAAGTTTCAAAGCTGGTAAAATCGATTTCATTTCTTTCGGCCGCAAAGCCCCCGATCTTCTGAAAAAGAAAGGGTGCAGCTTTTCGAAAGATTTCAATTATCTGATTGATAAACCTTCGTTTGAAGAAGTGGCTGAATTCTGCGACAGCATTGTAAAAGAATATATTGCCGGTAAATACGATGCCATCGTTCTTGTTTACAACCAATTCAGAAATGCTGCCCAGCAGGCGCCGACAAACGAATTGTTGCTGCCATTTAAACTTGATTCAAACAAACAAATGGGTGGTGTAGATTACATTCTTGAGCCGGAGCGCGAAAAAATGTTTGCACTCATCGTTCCGAAAACGTTGAAGCTACAGCTTTACAAAGCTTTGCTCGACAGCATTGCTTCGGAACACGGCGCCCGTATGACATCGATGCATAAAGCCACTGACAACGCAACCGAAATTCTGAAAGACCTCCGCCTGAGCTACAATAAGGCGCGTCAGGCTGCCATCACCAACGAGATTATCGAGATTGTGAGCGGCGCTGAAGCTTTGAGGGGATAAAGATTTTTAATTCCGAAAAATGCCTTTGGAAAAATCCAGAGGCATTTTTTTATTAAAAAAAGTCTCTGCAGCAAAAGCTACAGAGGTTTTTATCACCTGACTTCGACACTTTGAAATTTCCAATTTTGTAAGAAATTGATATATACATTTATACAATTTTCAGGATGCTCAAATGGGTGTCCCG
>MEOQ01000034.1 GCA_001769275.1 Bacteroidetes bacterium GWF2_43_63
CAACTGGGTTTACACCTACACGGTAGATATGCCCGACTTCACAGCACCCGTTGCAGCAGGCAGCACCGTGAGCTGTCCGTCAGCCACGAACACCGCGCCTACACTACCGACAGTGACAGATGCCTGCGGCAACACGCTTACTCCTGGCGCTCCGGTAATCAGTGCAGCACTGACCTGCGAAGGCACGAGAACCTACACGTATCCGTACACGGATTGCGCAGGTAATGTCCATAACTGGGTTTACACCTACACGGTTGAGATGAATGACTTCACGATGCCATCCAACGGAACCAGCACGGTAAGTTGCATAGATGAGACCGATGTAGTTCCAACTGCACCGACTGTACAGGACGCCTGTGGCAACACACTCACTCCTTCAGCACCGACGGTGAACACAATCACCACCTGCACCGATGACAGGATCTACACGTTCACCTACACCGACTGTGAAGGCAACTCCCACGACTGGACCTACACGTATGTAATCAATAACGCCGCCCCGACCATCACGAGTTGTCCGGCCGATCAGACTTTCTGTACCACAACTTCCGGCAGCTACACAATTCCGTTAATAGCAGCCACCGATGACTGTATCGGTACCCTTGACTACGCCTATTCAATCAGTGGTGCAACGACCAGAACCGGCAACGGCACTGACGCGAGCGGCACATTTGCCGAAGGCGTATCGACCATCGCATGGACCATCACGGACAACTGCGGCAACGTATCGACCTGCAACACTGTTGTGACCATCGAGCCGCTGCCAGTAGTAAGCTTTACAGCTGATCCACTCGCAGGCTGCGATCCGACCACGATCAATTTTACCGATCAGAGCACCGGCAACATCAACATCTGGGATTGGGAATTCGGCGACGGCGGCATATCCGGATTAGAGAATCCGAGCCACACCTATAGCTCCGGCACCTATTCAGTGACGTTGACGGTTACCACTGCAGCCGGCTGTCAGTCGACGATGACGATGAGTAACTACGTAACCATATCTCCGAATCCTGTGGCATCCTTTGCAGCCAGTCCTGCGGTAACGACCGAAGATAATCCGACCATCAATTTCATTAACCAGTCGACCGGAGCATCATCATACGTATGGACATTCGGCGATGGAACAGGTTCGACGGATTATGCTGAAAATCCGCTTTATACCTATGTTGGCAACGGTTCGTTTGTTGTAACACTGTGGGTGGAAAATGCCGGTGGCTGTAAAGATTCAACCTCATTGGTAGTGGTTGTCAAGCCGACATTTACGTTCTATCTGCCAAATACTTTTACGCCCAATAATGACGGCAGAAACGAGTCATTCCGTCCATATGGAACAGGCTGGGATACCGACAGCTACAGCATGCGCATTTACAGCCGCTGGGGTGAACTGCTATTTTATACCACTGATGTAAACCATGGCTGGGATGGCATAATGCCAGATGGCGTGACTGAAGCTCAGCAGGATGTGTATTCTGTTACAGTAATGATAAAAGGTCTGGATGGAGCGGATCATGAATACATCAGAGCTGTAACTGTTGTCAGATAAATAAACTTTTCTCCTTAAGTCACCGGCTGCAAATCACATTGCAGCCGGTTTTTTTCTTACCGGTTTACATTTATAGAGTTGTTCCACACAATCAAATTTATGATGCCATCAAAGAGGCAGTAATGCTTCAACTAAACACTTTGGCCTACACTGTATTTCGCAGTAGAATAATATGTCTGATAAAAAATGCATTTAAACTATATAATAGTGCTTAATATGATAAAAATGGAAAGCTATAAACAAAAATTCAAACACATATTAAACGTTCAATAATATATTTTGTCTAAACACGGGGTAATATTAGTTAAAACCTGTTATTTTTGAACTGAATTTTAAATTTAAATATTATGAGGGGGTTATTTTCATTTCTGGCATTGGCTGTAATTGCCATACCGATGAATGCTCAATTGGTAAGCATGATCGATGGATCTTTAAACATCTGTAAAGGGATGTTTTTTGACAGTGGGGGAAAAGAGGAGAATTATGGCTCAGACGAGCAATTTACGCTGACTATTTATCCTGTAAAAGCAGCTATGCTTACAAGCCTTATTTTCTATGAGTTTGACTTGGGAGAAGATGCATATTTGGCTGTATATGACGGTAACAGCTCCCAGTCTCCTTCTTTTGGGGTTTTCAATAAAGAAAACCCTGTCCCAAAATACATTCAGGCTTCAAAAAGTAATCAAACAGGAAGTTTGACATTTATATTTCATTCCTCATCAAAATCTTCTGCAAAAGGATGGATTGCGGATATAAACTGCACAGAAAGGCAATCAGGGCAGCTTTCAAACATTCCTTTTGCAATGGAAAGCGTAAACGAGTTTATTGTTTTTGTTTCGGGCATCGTTGACAGCAATCATGCAAATGCCATTGATGAATATATTAATTCTACATATGGTGTTTATGATTCCAACACTGATTTTCTCACCGGACGGATCAATATCATTACGGATAATACAATCGATCTTGTTAAGATGCGGGAGATTATTCTTGCATCGAAAAACGTTACCGAAAGAACCTTGGAAATCATTTCAACTGATTCAAAAAAACAATGATATGAATCGAATGAAAAATATGTTTAATAAATCATCACAGGTTGTACTCAACGCCATATTGCTATTCATGTTTTTTCTTGCATCGGTGAGTCTGAAATCACAACCAGCAAATGATGATTGTACCAATGCTACCATTATCACTCCGGGATCCAGTTGTGCATTTAACACATACACAAACCTTGGTGCTACAGCATCTGCCGGAGCCCCAGCCCCGGGTTGTTCAAGTTATGTTGGTGGCGATGTTTGGTTCCAAACCACTGTTCCTAGTAGCGGGCATCTTACTTTCGATAGTAACACCGGCGGAATTACTGATGGAGGAATGGCTATTTACTCCGGTACTTGTGGCTCTTTAACGCTAATTGAATGCGACGATGATGACAGCAACAATGGATTAATGCCAAAAATCGATCGTTCCGGTTTAACCCCGGGTTCAACAATTTATATACGATTTTGGGAGTATGGGGGTGACACCTATGGCTCATTCAGTCTGTGCGTTTACGATGATTCGCCTCCTCCTGTAACTAATGATGATTGCTCAGCAGCCATCCCAATTACAATTGGTTCATCTTGTGCATATACAACATACTCCAATGTTGGAGCAACCGCATCTTCAGGGGCTCCTGCACCGGGATGCGCAAGTTATTCTTCTGGTGATGTCTGGTTTAGTTGCACAGTTCCAGCATCTGGTTCGCTTAGCTTTGATTCTCAAACAGGAACACTCACTGATTGCGGCATGGCTGTTTACTATGGTCCATGTGCCTCTTTATCACTAATTGAATGCGATGATGATGACAGCCCGAATGGCCTAATGCCTATGATCAGCAGAACAGGACTTACTCCCGGGGCGACCGTTTTCATCCGCTTTTGGGATTATGGAGGAACTGACTTTGGTAGTTTTGGATTATGTGTTTATGAGCCTCCTACGGCACCCCCATGCGTTAGCAATCCGGCTGCAGGCGATTTCTGTTCAACGCCAACGCCTATCTGTAATTTGAATGGTTATTGTGGCAGCACAAGTTCTACTTATACCGCTGATATACCTGGTAATCTTGGCTCGATATTCTGCGGAAGCATCGAGAACAATTCGTGGCTTTCCTTTGTAGCTGATGCAACAACTGCAACATTGAACCTCTTTGTATCGAATTGCACAAATGCCTGGGGGATTCAAATGCAGATTTATAGTGTCACGGGATGCTCTACATTCACTTCGGTGTCAAACTGCTATAACCCAGGAACTCCGGTAAACGGGACAGTGACAGCAACCGGTCTTACTATCGGGCAAATATACTATGTCATGATTGATGGAAATGCCGGTGATGTTTGTGATTATATCATATCTGCTTCATCCGGGGTATTTACCGCTGATGCAGGTCCTGATGTGACAATTTGTGGTGGTCAAAACACAACTTTAAATGCTTCAGGAGGTTCTGCGTACGCATGGTCCCCAACAACAGGTTTGTCGAATCCAAATATTGCCAATCCAATTGCATCGCCATCAGTTACAACCACATATACAGTATCTGTCACAGGGGGCAACCCTCTTTGCCCGGGCACATACACCGACCAGGTAACCGTTTTTGTTTCCGGAATCACTCCTACGGTCTCAAACAACGGGCCTCTGTGTTCCGGTCAGAATCTCAATCTTACGGCAACTCCTTCTGGTGCAACATCCTATTCCTGGTCAGGCCCCAATGGCTTTGCAAGCAATTCGCAAAACCCTTCAATATCAGGTGCAACACCTGTTGCATCTGGAACTTATACCGTCACTGTCACAAATGGCGGATGTTCTGGTACAGCATCAACAACAGTTAATGTGTCAAACAGTGCCACTGTTACGGCAAGTGCTTCTCCAGCCTCAGTCTGTCTTGGACAAACATCTACGCTAAGCGCCTTGGGTGCAGCAACCTATGCATGGAGTAGTGGATCAACAACGGTGAATCCGACCGCAACAACAACTTATACAGTGACCGGAACATCAGCTTCCGGCTGCACCGGCACAGCTACGGTTACTGTTTCGGTCAATTCAGCGGCTACTTTTACAGCCAGTGCATCTCCAACAGCCATCTGTAATGGTCAGAGTTCGTCCCTGACAGCTTCGGGAGGTGTTACCTATCTTTGGAACACGGGAGCATCTGGCAGTCCTTACTCTGTGAGTCCGACTACAACGACTACATATACCGTCACCGGAACTACCGCATTGGGGTGTTCTGGTACGGCAACGGTTTCCGTAACCATCAATCCGTTTCCAACGGTAACTGCAACCGCGGCAGCATCCAGTATTTGTATCGGATCTTCAACTTCTTTAACAGGAGGAGGAGCCTCCAGTTATGCATGGAGCACAGGTCAATTAATTAATCCAATCACCGTCAGTCCGGCGGCTACATCCACTTACACGGTAACGGGCACATCTGCTGCTGGTTGTACCGGAACAGCAACTGTCTCCGTCAATATCAGTGCAAATCTCCTGCTGACCGCAACCGCGACACCGGCGTCAATCTGTTTGAATGGCAGTTCGACAATAGCCGCATCAGGAGCGACAAACTATGCCTGGAGCCCATCGGGCACGGGCGCATCTTTTAGTGCTACTCCAACAGCAACAACAACCTACAGCGTTACCGGAACGGATGCATCGGGTTGTACAGGCACAACCACTGTTACACTAACCGTCAATCCATTGCCGACAGTTTCGGCTACTGCCACACCGGCCACCATTTGTGCTGGCCAGAGTTCAACGATTGCAGCAAGCGGAGCAAATTCATACACCTGGAGTCCAGGTGGCACCGGAACATCATTTACAGCGAGCCCGACGTCAACGACAACCTATAACGTAACAGGAACAACTACCGCAGGATGCACCGGCACAACAACTGTGGCACTTACCGTCAATCCACTTCCGACAGTAACAGCAACAGCAACACCCGCAGCGGTTTGTGCTGGCCAGAGTTCAACGATCGCAGTAAGCGGAGCAAATACATATGCCTGGAGTCCAAGTGGCGCAGGAACATCTTTTACAGCAACTCCGGCATCAACAACTACATACACAGTGACCGGCACTTCAGGGGCGGGATGCACAGGTACGACAACCGTGACTTTGACTATCAATCCGCTACCAACGGTGACAGCGACTGCGACTCCTGCAGCGATTTGTTCAGGACAGAGTTCAACGATTGCAGCAAGCGGAGCTAATTCATATACATGGAGCCCAAGTGGCACCGGAACATCATTTACAGCGAGCCCAACGTCAACGACTACCTATAATGTAACCGGAACAACTTCTGCAGGCTGTACAGGCACAGCGAATGTGACATTGACAGTCAATCCGTTGCCAACAGTAACAGCCACCGCAACGCCAACTTCGATTTGCATTGGTGGTAGTTCAACGATTGCTGCAAATGGCGCCAATACTTATACATGGAGCCCAAGTGGCAGTGGTGCATCGTTTGCCGCGAGCCCAACCACTACGACCACATATACGGTCACCGGCACTACTGCTGCGGGTTGTACAGGTACAGCCACCGCCACTTTGACAGTCAATCCCCTCCCGAATATCACTGCAACAGCGTCTCCGACTACAATTTGCATTGGTTTCAGTTCTACAGTTTCAGGAAACGGAGGTACATCTTATGCCTGGAACAATGGTCAGAACGCAACTTCATTTACTGAATCACCAACAGCAACAACGACCTACAATGTAACTGGAACAGATGCAAACAACTGCAGCAATACAGCAACTGTCACTGTATCGCTAATGCCAGGACTAACAGTGAGTGTTTCACCGAATATAGATGACATTTGTGCAGGAGGAAGCACTACCCTGATCGCATCATCACCCGGAAGTGGAGTAGGTTACAGCTGGGATACAGGAGCCAATACGGCTTCAATAATAGCAAACCCGACGGCAACCACAACATATAGCGTTACCGGCACAGATGTGCAGGGGTGTTCAGGCACTGCAAGCGCAATTGTAAATGTGAATCCGCTGCCTGTAGTCGCTTTTAGCGCAGACCCACTCACAGGATGCGCTCCGGCCTCGGTAAACTTCAGTGATGCGAGTAGCGGCAACATCAATATTTGGGAATGGGAATTCGGAGATGGGAACATATCCGGATTGCAGAATCCCAGTCATACCTACAGCTCTGGCTCCTTTTCAGTCACGCTGACTGTTACGACTACCGCCGGCTGTCAGTCGACGATGACGATGAGCAACTATGTGATGATTTCCGCGAACCCGGTAGCCGCATTTGCAGCTGATCCTGCCGTAACCACGGAAGATAATCCGACCATTAATTTCATCAACCAATCAACGGGTGCGACAAACTATACGTGGAATTTTGGAGATGGAACAGGAACTGATTATGCAGAAAACCCGCTGTACACCTATGGCTTAAATGGAGAGTTTACGGTAACACTTTGGGTAGAAAATGCTGCTGGATGTGCGGATTCAACAACGATGAGGACGCTTGTGAAGCCATCCTACACTTTCTATTTGCCAAATGCTTTTAGCCCTAATGGCGACGACAGAAATGATTTTCTTCGCCCGTTTGGCACCGGCTGGAACATGGATAGTTACAGCATGCGCGTTTACAGCCGCTGGGGTGAGTTGGTTTTCTTAACTACGGATATCAACCATGGCTGGGATGGCTTTTTACCGAATGGGGCCGAAGCTCAGCAAGGAGTTTATTCTGTTCTGATTCGGGTAAAAGGCCTGGATCACAGTGACAATGAGTATTATCTAAGCGTTGGACTTCTACGGTAAATAAAAATTATTTCGACAGAAACTGGTTGTTGGTTATCTGACAACCAGTTTTATTTTTTTTGGCCAACATGGAATATTATCGCACTATTATTTTCTGCGTTATTAAACTAATGCCGTGTTTACTTATAACATAGTCCAATGTAAAAACCAGACTGTTGCTATTGGCTCAGGAATCTCACTCCAGAATCCAAGCAATACTTTCGGATCAGGAACTTATGCTGTATCGTTGACTACAACCACTGCGGCTGGCTGTCAGTCGATGCTGATGATGAACAATTTCATCACTGTGCTTCCCAATCCGAATGCCGCGTTCACAGCCAATCCTCCTGTAACAACGGAAGATAATCCTACAATCCAATTTCTTGATCAATCGACTGATGCTTCATCATTTAGTTGGGAATTTGGCAATGGAGCTGGAAGCACAAGCACAACGCAGAATCCCGTCTTCACTTATGATTTTGAAGGCACATATACTGTTGTGCTGTGGGTAGAAAACACCGGAGGTTGTATTGATTCTGCATCAATGACAGTCCTGATCAAGCCTTCGTACACTATTTACATCCCAAACTCATTCAGCCCAAATCATGATGTACACAATGAGATATTTAGTCCATCAGGCACCGGGTGGAATATCGATTTCTACAGCATGCGAATTTACAGTCGTTGGGGCGACCTTGTGTATTCCACCACAGATGTAAATTATGGATGGAATGGAAACATGCCTGACGGAAGTGAAGCACCGCAGGGCGTTTATACAGTGAAAATATTTTTGAGAGGACCGGATGGGAATGACCGCGTTTATTTTGGATCGGTAACTTTACTCAGATAGAAAAACGCCTTGGAAGGCAGTGTGCTATGCACTGACTTTTGCTTCCCCGTTTTATTTTGAAAAGCATAAATTGAATTGCTGAATTCAAGTCTCAAATGCAAATTTTATTCTTCAGCCGTAGTTTCAGCTGTTTTAGTCTCCTCGTTTTTTTCTTTCGGAAACATGCGTTTCGAAAAAATGAGAATTAAAACGACAGCAATTGAAATGTAGGAATCTGCCAGATTAAAAACAGGTCTGAAAAAAAGAAATTCCTGCCCGCCTTTAAATGGAATCCATGACGGATAATAACCATGAATCAAAGGAACATAAAACATGTCCACCACTTTTCCCTGAAGAAATCCGGAATAGCCATCACTGAAAATGGCTGTAGGCGCGGCTCCAGAGCCGTATATGGGGCTGGCCTCGAAAATAATCCCATAAAACATGCTGTCGATAATGTTTCCGGTTGCTCCGGCAAAAATGAGTGCAATGGCAAAAATGTAAATCATTGGCTTCTTATCACGAATGATTTTCAGCAGATACCACATAATGGCTGAAGCTGCAATGATTCTGAAAGTGCTAAGCAGATATTTGCCAATAGCTCCTTTTAAATGTAAGCCAAAAGCCATCCCGTTATTTTCAACAAAATTGAGCCGGAACCAATGTCCGATGACATTCACTTCCTCGCCAAGGAGAAAGTGCGTCTTAATGTAAATCTTTAATATCTGATCAAGAATAAGCAGTGTGAAGATGAAAATCAGCACATTGCGAAGAACTTTTCTATTCATCGGGAGGCAGACTGATGCGGGGTTCCTTTTTAGTCATTTTATTTTTGGCTTCGATGCTCAAAGTGGCATGAGGAACAGCTTTCAGTCGGTCCTTGGCAATAAGTTTACCTGTAACGCGACAAACGCCATACGTTTTATTCTGAATTCTGACTAAAGCTGCTTCCAGATCGCGGATAAACTTCTGCTGACGGGCAGCCAGATGACTGTTTTCTTCCTTCGACAAAACCTGTGAGCCTTCTTCCAGCACTTTAAATGTAGGACTCGTATCACTGATGTCATTGTCGTTGGTGCCGGTAAAAGCTTCGGTGAGCAGGGCAAGATCGGCTTTGGCCTTGTCCAGTTTTGCAACTATAAGCTGACGAAATTCTTCCAGCTCTTCTTCGCTAAAGCGAATTTTTTCTTTTTCTTCTTTTGCCATAATGCAGTTTTTACACTTTTTCAACAATAACGTGAACTGAAATATCATCGGTCAATTCTAATAAAACGGCTTCAGCAGCACCTTTAGTATCCCGAAGTTCAAGCTCAATCGCTAGTATCTCATTGCAAATATATGAATAATTGTTAGCTATTGACTTTTCGACCGATTCTGTCTTTTCAACAAATACCCGGATTTTGTCAGTAACTTCGAAATTCCGCTCCTTGCGCAGGTTCTGGATGCGGTTGACAAACTCGCGGGCAACGCCTTCCTCCAGCAATGTTTCGGATAATGTCACGTCAAGTGCTACCGAAAGGGTGCCTTCGCTCATCACCACCCAGCCCGGAATGTCTTCAGTAACAATTTCCACATCGTCAACCAGAACTTCTACAGATCCTTCACCCAGACTAAGCTCAATGCGTCCTTCGTTTTCCAGTCGGTTTATCTGGGCTCCGTTCAAAGCAACAATGGCTGCGGCCAGTTCTTTCATCTGTTTGCCAAATCGCGGCCCGAGCTTTTTAAAGTCGGCCTTTATTTTTTTCACGAGGAAACTGCCGTCGTCTTTGAAGAACTCCAGCTCTTTCACATTCACTTCGGCCAGAATAATCTTCTGCACACTTTCCACCTGTGCTTTAATTTTTTGATCGGTGAGCGGAATCAGTATTTTCTGCAGCGGCTGGCGAACGCGATTTCCGGTTTTCTTGCGTAGCGACAGAATCATAGAAGAAATTTTCTGCGCCAGCTGCATGCGCTCTTCGAGATCGCGATCGATGAAATTTGTATTGTATGCCGGAAAGTCGCACAAATGAACGCTTTCAGCATTCCTGCGGCCGGTTACTGAATTCAGATCTGAAAATAATTTATCTGCAAAGAAAGGTGCAATAGGAGAAATCAGCAGCGATAATGTTTCCAGTACATGATACAATGTCTGGTAGGCCGATAATTTATCTTTCGACATTTCGCCTTTCCAGAAACGGCGACGCGAGAGGCGCACATACCAGTTGCTCAGAAATTCATCGGTGAAATTCTGAATGGCGCGCCCGGCGCGGGTTGGCTCGTAGTCTGCATAGGATTCGTCAACGAGTTTTATCAGACTGTTCAACTCTGAAAGAATCCAGCGATCAAGCTCAGGCCGCTCGGCAACGGGAACTTCTGTATCGCTGAAATTGAACTTGTCGATATTCGCATACAGTGAAAAGAACGAATACGTGTTATACAGCGTTCCGAAGAATTTGCGCTGAACTTCTCCAACGCCTTCGCTGTCGAATTTAAGATTGTCCCAGGGCTGCGAGTTGGTAATCAGGTACCAGCGTGTTGCATCAGGACCATATTTTTCAATCGTTTCAAATGGATCGACGGCATTGCCAAGTCGCTTCGACATTTTATTGCCGTTTTTATCGAGCACGAGTCCGTTGGAAACAACATTTTTGTAAGCAACCGAATCGAAGGCCATGGTTGCGATTGCATGCAGTGTGAAGAACCAGCCCCGTGTCTGGTCAACACCTTCTGCAATAAAATCGGCTGGAAAACTTTTCTCAAAAACATCTTTGTTTTCAAAAGGATAATGCCATTGCGCATAAGGCATGGAGCCGCTGTCGAACCATACGTCGATCAGATCGGGCTCGCGGCGCATCGGTTTTCCTGAATCGGAAACCAGAATAATCGGATCCACCGATGGCTTATGCATGTCGAATTTTTCGTAATTGGCTTTGCTCATGTCGCCAGTCACAAAATCTTTCATCGGATTTTCTTTCATGAATCCGGCTTCGATGCTCTTTCCAATTTCTTTCGAAAGTTCTTCGAGCGAGCCGATGCATTTGAATTCATCGCCATCTTCGCTAAGCCATATAGGAAGGGGAACGCCCCAATAGCGGCTGCGACTCAGGTTCCAGTCAACCAGATTTTCGAGCCAGTTACCAAAGCGGCCTGTACCAGTCGATTCGGGCTTCCAGTTGATGGTGTTGTTCAGCTCAATCATTCTGTCTCGATATTGTGTGGTTTTGATAAACCATGAATCGAGTGGATAATACAGAATCGGTTTGTCAGTCCGCCAGCAGTGCGGATAGCTGTGTTCGTATTTTTCCGCTTTGAATGCTTTATTTTCTTTCTTCAGTTTGATGACAAGTTCGATATCAACATTCAATTCTTTTTCCTTGTCAGGCGTGTAATCGGGATGATACTGAGGCTTCACGAATTTCCCGGCGAATTCGCCCATTTCTTCAGTGAATTTTCCTTGCTTATTCACCAGCGTGAGAGAGCCGAGGTTGTATTTCTTTCCCATACGGAAGTCGTCGGCACCAAAGCTGGGAGCCAGATGTACGATTCCTGTTCCGTCTTCGGTAGTTACAAAATCGCCGGCCACTACGCGGAAAGGGTCTCCCTCAGCGGGCTGCGCGTATGGTAATAATTGTTCGAAACGAATTTCGGTCAGCTCTTTTCCTTTGAATGTCCCGAGTACTTTAAATGGAATATTTTTTTGTCCGGGTTCATAACTGTCAATCTCAAGTGCTGCATTCTCGGCCGGGAACCAGCGATTGAGCAAGGGAGCACCCACCACAACTGTTTGTGGCTCGAAGGTGTAGGGATTGTAAGTCTGAACAAGATTGTACTCAATATTATCACCAACTGCAAGGCCGGTATTTGAAGGAAGTGTCCACGGCGTGGTGGTCCATGCAATAATGTATAGATTTCCTTTTACGCCTGGGGTTGTGAACAGAAATTCGCTGCGATCGTTGCGCACAACTTTAAACTGTGCAACAACGGTATTGTCTTTCACATTTTTGTAACAGCCGGGTTGGTTCAGTTCGTGTGTACTGAGGCCGGTTCCGGCAGCAGGTGAGTATGGCTGAATGGTGTAGCCTTTATACAGGAGATTTTTATCGTAGAGTTTTTTCAGCAGATACCAGACCGATTCAATGTATTTATTTTCGAAAGTGATGTACGGATTTTCAAGGTCAACCCAATAGCCCATGCGGCGTGTGAGCTCGTCCCACTGATCCTTGTATTTCATCACTTCCTGGCGGCATTCGCGATTGTAATCAACTACTGAAATTGATTTGCCAATATCTTCTTTTGTGATACCGAGTTTTTTCTCAACGCCAATCTCAACGGGCAGTCCGTGCGTATCCCAGCCGGCTTTGCGTTTTACCTGAAAGCCTTTCAGTGTTTTGTAGCGACAAAAAATGTCTTTGATAGCTCTTGCCATCACGTGGTGAATGCCTGGCATTCCGTTGGCGCTGGGCGGGCCTTCGAAAAACACGTATTCTGGTTTACCTTCGCGTGTTTCAATGCTCTTGCGGAAGATATCATTGGTGTCCCACCACTGTCTCACATCGTTAGCCAGTTCTGTCAGTCGTAATTGCTTGTACTCGTTGTATTTGCCGTTCATTTTCCGGTAGTTTTTAAAAAGAGGTGCAAAAGTACAATATAATGTGCAAATTTGAAAATTTATTCACTCACTATATTGCTTTCAAAGGAGCTCATGAGCTCACGATTTCATCGTTCGGTTGAAAGTGTGCTAATTTGAAAATGTGTGACTTCGCGTGAATCAGCTTGCTACGTTTTATATGATTTCTAGTTCGTCGAAGTGATAATAGGTGATTCGAAATACAGCAACGATGTTATAAAGTTTGAGCCGCGTGCGCCATGCACCTTACTTTGTGCACCATGCCTTGTACGTTGAGCACTGCGAAGCTAGCCGCGTGAAGCCTGCCTTATGCCTTTTCAAATTTATTCGTAACTTGCACATCCTTTATGCTTTAATCTATGTCGGTGAAGCCATTTATTTTATCCATTTTATTCTTTGCCCTTATCGGTGGATTAATGATATACGATATGATGGGGGAGCGCACTGCAGTTGCGAAAGATCCTGTTAAGCTCCGCGATTTCGATACAATAATAGTTTCAGACACTCTTCATGTAATTATGGGATACAACTCTGTAAATTATTTTGTTTACAAGGGAACGCCCATGGGTTATCAGTACGAGCTGGTGCAGGCTCTTTGCAAAAATTTCGGATTGTTTCTCGATCTGCAGGTTACCAACGATGTTGAAAAAGCTTTTCAGAAACTTGCTTTTGGTACATGCGACCTCATTGCCATGGACCTCACTGTTGCAGAAAATCGCTATCCACGTATAACTTTCACAGAGCCACTGTATAATATGCGATCAATCCTGGTGCAGCGCAAAGACAGTCTGGGCGCGGTGTCTGTAAAAGACTTGAAGCAATTAAACGGGAAAACAATTTTGATTCCCCGAAAAACAATTTATCGCAGGCAGCTGCTGGAGCTGGAAGACAGCCTGCATATTGATATTAATATTTTGCCGATGGGCGAAGTTGGCACAGAAGATTTGTGCAATATGGTAGCTGAAGATAAAATTGATTTCACGATCTGTGATGATCACCTGGCGCGGACGCTGTGGGCATACTATCCGGATCTCGATTTCAGTTTGATCATTTCCAAACCTTTACCGGTGGCCTGGGTTGTCAATAGTGAATCCGAAAAGTGGCTTGAAAAGCTGAATGCGTGGATATCAAATTTTAAGAAAAATGGAAATCTTGCTTTCCTTCAGAAAAAATATTTTGATAATCCGATATTGTACATTTTTGGATCGCCTGATGATCACAGCATTTCAGGAGGAACAATCAGTAAATATGATGATTTAATTAAAAAGTACAGTGCCGAAATCGGTTGGGATTGGCGTCTGGTTGCATCTTTGATTTATCAGGAATCGCGCTTTACAACTGACTTTCAATCGCCCAGTGGTGCATTTGGCTTAATGCAATTAATGCCGGGAACAGCTCAGCGCATGGGTGTAAATTACAACAGTAATGCGGAGGAACAGTTGAAAGGAGGATTGAAATTGCTGCATTATATGGACACCGCTTTTACACCATACATGGACAATGTTGCTGAAAGACACAAGGTGGTTATTGCCGCATACAATCTGGGTATGGCGCATTTTTACGATGCCTTTGAATTGGCAAAAAAGCAGGGAAAAGGGCCACTGACATATGCGATCGTGATTGAATGTTTGAAATGCAAATCGAAACCGCTGTATTACAACGATCCGGTTGTTAAGTTCGGATATATCAATCCATGGTATGTTGAAAGATTTGTTCGTGAGATTTATGCACGCTACAACGCTTACTGCGCCGTTTTTTCGGAGAAATAATCATTATTTAGCTCAAGATCGAGGTCAAGAAAAAGGACAAGGTCACGCGTCAGCGTAAAACGCTGCAGGCAGGAGACGCGCGCCCAATGCAGTTTTGAGATTATAAAGTTGAAAGGCGCTTTATAGTAATCAGTTGTGAGTAGTCAGTGGTCAGTTTCAATGTCACTCATATTCTCACATATGCGAAGCATCACATGAACGAAGTTCCACATTTGCATATTTCCCCGTTCCTTGTTCGGCTTGTTCCGTAAGAATGCACGGAATGTTCAGTGTTTAAACTTTCTTCACCCTTCACACATCCTTGTTCCTTGTTCAGTGTTCATAGGGTTACACATACAAATAATCCGTATTCATCCGGATATATCTGTTCAGCGCTGACCATGACGAAATCCAGGATATGAGCATTCCGCAGATAATGATGGCGCCAAAAAGTCCATACACCTGTGTCTCGTCCTGAATGGCCTGCAGATCTGGGATCTGCTGATAGGCCAGCATCATAACACCTTCGAGTAAAACCACTGCGAGCAAGCTACTTACAAGTCCCATCCAGAGCGCCTGCAGAAGGAATGGTCTGCGGATAAACCCGCGTGTAGCGCCAACCAGAAGCATACTGCGAATCAAAAATCGTTTTGAATATATGGCTAACCGGATGGTGTTGCTGATCAAACTATACGATATAAGAAAGACCAGAAGCGCGAATCCAAAAAGTATCAGCGACATTTTTCCGGAATTCACATTGATGTCTTCAACCAGATCTTTCTGATAATACACATTGCCAATAATAGGTTCAGTCTGCACTTTGGCCACAAATGCGTCGATGGCTGCGCTGTTGGCGTAGTCCGATTTCAGCGTAATGTCAAGCGAAGGTGGGATCGGAATAATGCCGAGAAATTCAACGAACTCTTCGCCGGTATCTTCAGTCATTCGCTTCGCAGCTTCTTCTGAACTGACCATGGAACAAGTCTGCACTGCAGGATCAAGTTGCATTTTTTTCTGCATGGCAAGCATATCCGCCTCCGGAATGCTGTCTTTGAACATGACAGTGACAACAATATTCTCTTTCACAAAATTCGCCAGTCGTTGCGAATGAAGCAGAATGAGTCCCGATAAACCGAGAATAAGCAGTACCAGCGATATGCTGATCATCATGGTGACATAAGAGCCCCCGAGCCGGATGGATGATTTGCGATGTTTTGCCATGCGACAAAAATAGTGATTTCTTTGCGAATGCAGACACCTTGTGAATTTCGGGTTGTATCTTTTTTGAAATGTTGAAATCAAATGAAAATACACAAAGTTTTTTACAGAAAAGCAGAGAAATCCTTTGAGTTTCCGGTCACCAAATGCAAAACAGCATCTGCGGCCTTTGCCGGGATCTCACCGAAAACCTGCCCGGCTCTTTCTCTGTTTCTTCCCGACGATTCCACGTCAGCAATGCTGCCAAGTCAACATTTTCTTGCTAACGGTAGAATGTCGGGAAGGACCCAACATTCTGTCGTCCGCCTGACAATGATTTGAGAAAAAGAGCGCACACGGAATCGTTGGGGCCTTAGATACTTCAAAATTTTTGAAGAAGATGTCGTTTGAGACATCCTCAAATACTACGTTTTATGAAGCTCGCTTTGATGTAGTTTATTTCTTCACTACTCTTATCTCAACCCTTCTGTTCATCTGCCTTTCGGCCTCCGTTCTTTCTTCATTTAAGGGTCGCGTGTGACCAAATCCCTGGTACGACATTCGGTTTGCTGCAATGCCTTTTCGGATCAGGTAATTGTAAACAACTTGTGCGCGTTCGCCCGAGAGATTGGAGAAATCATCACTAATGCAACATATATGACCTTCAATGGCAATCTCGAGTGTCGGCTGCGATTCCATGATTGAATAAAGTTCATTTATCACCGGCTCGGATTCAGGCCGAAGGGTGCTGGTGTTATTGTAAAATGTGATATTATCCAGCCGGATGACTTCGCCCACTGTGGCCTGCGTGATTTTGTCCTCCAGTGCAGAAACCTTTTTCTCCGCTGGTTTGAATGTGACTACATCTACACGTCGGTTCCGGAAAAACGCATTGTCATTGAATTCCAGCGTTTCGTTTTTTCCAACTATCTGTGTATTTTTAAGTTCAATTCCTTTTTGAGCAAACACTGATTTTACAGCATTGGCGCGCTTTTCAGACAGCAACTGGTTGTTTTCTGAAGTTCCTACTGAATCGCAATAGCCCGAAATGCTCTTTATCACTGCGTTTTCAGCTTTACAGTATTTTGCCACAGAATCCAATGTCTTTATTGCTTTTGCATCTGGCTGAAAAACAGCTGTGTTGAAATAAACGCTGTGCGTCTTTGTTTCCTGCGCACCAACCAGTACACACAGTAGAAACGTCCAAATGAACAGAATTGTGGATTTCATAGTGCAATGTAATTAGTGAAATATTAACGCTTGATAATTTTAAATATTGCCTTATGGAAATCCAATTTGATAAGGGTAAGCAAACGAAAGTTTCGGATTAGCATTAATGCCAACGTGATTAAAAAGCCAGCAAATAAGACACTTTGCTGGGATATATCTTTTGTGCCGGGCAAGGCAGATGATAATAATTTAAAATGCGTTTTTTGCTGTTGAAAAGTTTGCAATTTTTAATATTGATGTTGCTCAAATCAATTCCAAGCCCTAAAAAAACCTCGCTTTTACCAGCTTCTTGTCCATCGAGTCCAACTGCACTTAAACCAATATCGAAACTTAAAAAGCCAGGAATATATCGGCCCCATGACTTAGGAGTAACTCCCTTTATATTGGTGCAAAGCCAATATGTATGCCGGTCATAATCATCCATAAAACTTTTGTTTTCGTGACCGGGCATTGATTTATAATACGATTTATGAAAAAAATCGTAACTCCATTTAAACGTAAAATTGTTGAAGAACGGGTGATATTCCTGTAGTACAGGATAAAAAGCACCAAGAATATTCGCACTCATGTCCATTAAACTAAATCCCCACCATGGAGCCATGCCATCTTTCACTTCTACTATCCCAGATGTCAGAACCGCAAATCCGGCTCCAAACCATTTGGCTGATTTTCTTTTTACACCTGCCCACATCAGCATTTCTCCGAAGGCAGTAGAAGTAATTTGCGAGGACCAAAAGTGGCCGCATTTATCTAAACACAAAGCGTATTTTAATTCCTTGGAATCATCAAAATGGAATTTCGGTTTTGGAAGACCATGAGCCTCCAATGTATCATTCCACCAGGCATTCTGAAAATACAAAAACACCCCGGTAGTTAAAATCGGGACCGAACTTGCAACAACTGCCAGGCGAAATTTATTTGGTTTTTTTGTTGTATCAGTTAATGAGGTATCTCCAAAAGGCCCCTGTTCTGAAATGATTTCGATTTTTTCTGTGATATACAAACTATCTGAAAAGCAGAAAGTGGGTACTGCAAGAATAAAAAACAAAAGTATGCTGAATTGTTTCATCGGAATTTATAGCCAATAATTTTGGTGCTAAATTAAATAAAACTTTGCTTGGCAAATACTCTTTTTTTTTAAAACGGGAAAACGCTCAATCCGAATGCATATACAGCTGCATCCGATTTCCACATTCTCTAAAGACAAAAGATAAAAATATAAAGACAAAAGTGTAAATTGAAACGTGATCATCTAATATTCCCACATACGCCGCAGGCGCCACATCTGCGATTGCGTCACGTTTCACGTGAAGCAGCACATTTCCGCATTATCGCATCAAATTTCGCCTTTCGTATTTCTGATTTCTTCCGCTGCGGCGGATTCAGAGTTCATGATTCGATGTTCCCTTCACCCTTCAGATCTAAAATCTAAAATCTGATTTCTCAAATCACTACCTTTGCCCCATGCAACCTCTCATTCTCTGGCAGGACGAATACGCGCTCGCAGTGAACAAGCCCAACAACGTGCTGGTTCATCATTCCGATTATTCCGGTATTGAAGGAGAAAAATCGTTGCTAGAACTTTTAAAGGATTTGGGAATCCCCCGCGTATATCCGCTCCACCGGCTCGATAGAAAGACATCTGGTATTGTATTGCTTGCAAAAAATCGAAGCGATGTTGCTTCATTTCAGAAATTATTTGATGAACAGAAAATCCGGAAAACCTATCTGGCTCTGCTTCGCGGACATGTCGATCCGGCGGGGATTGTCGATACACCCGTGCGGAACGATCGCGGAAATTATCGCGAAGCACTGACGCACTATCGCTGCATTGATCATTACGAGCTGAATGTAGCCGTTGAACCTTACGAAACATCCCGCTACAGTCTGGTCGAAATGGAACCCAAAACCGGACGATTACATCAGTTGCGTGTGCACGCCAATAAAATTGCACATCCGATCATTGGCGATCATAAACACGGAAACCGGCATCACAACCGCCTTTTCGCCGAACAATTTTTACTGCCGGATTTATTTCTGCATGCAAATGAATTGCAATTTCTACATCCTTTTACGAATGAAGAAATAATCATCAATGCTCCACTTCCGGCTTTCTGGGCTCGCTTCGATGAAATCAGAAAAGAACTGAGCATCTAAAACAACGTTAAGTTAGTCCACAGTTACACAGAGTTACTCAGAGGTCTCACAGAGTTCCACCGAGTGTAAATTAAGCAAAAGCCGTTTTTAAAAACACAACGTAGTTGTGTTGATCAATTACATCAAAGCGAATTTGAAAGCGAGCTTTCAGAATTCGACATGTTGTAATTGATCCCGGCTTTTGCAAAGTTAAATTTACTCTGTGTGACTCTGTGCGCACTCGGAGATACTCTGTGTTACTACAATTCCGGCTGTTTCCAGTTGAGTTAAATGCGTTGCCCCATTGTCTAAGTGGCAGTTCTCATAGATGTTCAATTAATTCGTATTTTTGCAAATCAAAATCAATCCAAAAATGAAAGCACTGATCAATACCGTGAAGGGCACCATGAAAGTAGAATTCTACGAAAACGACGCGCCCAATACCGTTGCCAACTTCGTTAAGCTCGCCAAAAGCGGCTTCTACGATGGCCTGAATTTTCACCGTGTTCTTCCCGATTTCGTTATCCAGGGCGGTTGCCCAAACGGAACAGGCGCCGGCGGTCCGGGTTACAGCATTAAATGCGAAACCAGCGGCGGCAATCAGTATCACGATCGCGGTGTTCTTTCCATGGCGCATGCCGGAAAAGATACCGGTGGCTCACAGTTTTTTATCTGTCATAGCCGCACCAATACATCACATCTCGACCGTCATCACACTTGCTTCGGCAAAGTAGTCGAAGGTCTCGATGTCCTCGACGCCATCCGTCAGGGCGATGAGATTGAGAGTATAAAAATTATTGAAGAATAGGGCGTAGCATTGCTTTCAGTCTGAGAGTTCCGCTCACGAACTGAGTGTCTTCTTTGAGTAATTGGCGTTTGAGCCAACGGCAGTAGTTTCCGGCTTTTGTGTAATCGGTCTACTGATTCAAAATGCCGACAACATCAACAACACTAAACCACCATCGGGCGTTTTGCTCGTCCCAGACAGCCCGCACTTCGCGGTCATCGAAAAAACGTATGGATATTTTTGACGGATTCATAATACCGGCTTCACCTATCCTTTCACGTTGTTAATATCAGTGTAAAGTTATGCTGATTCCGTTTTGAAATTGAGGTCTGCTCTATAGCGTTACAACGAACACGAATGCCTAAGCTCTTTAAAAAAGTTAAAAATACAAAATAATTTGAATAAAGGAAAATACTGAAACAGCCGTAATCGTATGAAATGTGTCTGATCAATGGGAGAGGCGCTCCGGTGGACTTAACGGCTCACCGGCCGTCTACTCGATTAGCGTTAGTGCTTAATTATTTTATTTGAGTCTAAAAATAGGTCTGCGTATCAAAGGAAATCAAATATATGATAATAAGTAAAATATCAATAAGATGCCGCCGATTATGATTATGAGCGTTATTAATAGTGACAACATTGAGGAGGAAACAAAGTAATTATTTTTTAGTTGTTTTTCATTTTTTTTGTATTGTAAGAAAGCCAAGATTGCAATTATTACCCCTATTGCAACCATAACTACTCCAACAATTGAAGAATATCCTTTTGATGGTAGGTCCCTTGTTTCTAAAAGCAATGAGAGTTGTTTTAAAAACAAAGAAAACTTTACAATTACAAAGCCGAAACCCATTAATGCAATACTTGTTCGTATCCAAGCAAGAAAAGTTCTCTCGTTAGCTAGATGTTCTCTTGATCTTTCAATTGAGTTTTTTTCTTCTAAGTTCGCCATATCATTTTTGAATATGTTTTCTTGATGTATGTGAATTTCAGCATTAACGCCAACTCGTTTATATATACACCCAAAGTCTCCAAAAAGTGCATATATTCACCCAAATCGGAATGTATTGTACACTTTTTGTCATTTTTCAGGTGCATATTATTTTCAAAGATATAATTTTTTTGAGTTTCAAATCATCAGCACATCATTTCAAGATAAAAGACAAAAGTGTAATGACAAAAGTGAACGAAGAAGCTTTTTCAAATTGCCGAATTTTCAACCGAACGATGAAATCGTGAGCTCGACTTGTCATGTTCTACGTGATGAACCCCTTTGAAAAAAATATCATGGGTGAATAAATTTTCAAATCAACACACTTTCAAATCATCAAATTTTCAAATCATTTCGTATTTCTGATCTCGTATTTATCTACGTATTTTCAAAGGTGCTTCGCGTGTTCTTTGTCCCTGAGGCTATCGCCCAAGGCTAATATTGTTCGATCAGCGTCCGCCGATCGCTTCAAAGGAACCAACTATGGTAATTTTTGGGGTAAACGTTTTTATGAACACAAACTCCTCACGCCTTACGCCTGATGACTTACGCCTTATGCCTATCTCGTATTTCTGATTTCGTATTTCGTATCTCGTATTTTCGTACTTTTGCACCTCAATTTTTCAACCATGGAAATTCCTGCTAAATATGACCCGACTCAAAGCGAAGACAAGTGGTATGCCTACTGGATGAACAACGGCTTCTTCCGCTCTGTTCCTGATGAACGTACCCCATACACCATCGTAATTCCGCCGCCCAACGTGACTGGAGTCCTGCATATGGGACACATGCTCAACAATACGCTGCAGGATGTTCTGATTCGTCGTGCCCGCATGACTGGATTCAATGCATGCTGGGTGCCCGGAACTGATCATGCTTCGATTGCAACCGAAGCCAAGGTGGTGGCTAAACTCAGAGCCGAAGGCATTGATAAGAAATCGCTGTCGCGTGATGAGTTTCTCAAACATGCCTGGGTGTGGAAAGAAAAACATGGCGGAATTATTCTCGACCAACTTAAAAAGCTTGGCGCATCCTGTGATTGGGACCGCACGGCCTTTACCATGGATCAGAATCTGTATGATTCTGTAATAAAAGTTTTTGTCGATCTCTACGGAAAAGGTCTCATCTATAAAGGGCACCGCATGGTGAACTGGGACCCAAGCGCGCTCACAGCCGTCAGCGACGAGGAAGTGATTTATAAAGAGCAGAACGCGAAACTCTATTATCTCAGATATTATCTCGAAAACAGCAAGGATTATCTGGTAATCGCAACCACGCGTCCTGAGACGATTCTGGCTGATACTGCGGTTTGCGTGAATCCAAACGATGAGCGTTTCAAACATCTGCACGGAAAGAAAGTGCTTGTACCGCTCATCAATCGCGTGATTCCGGTAATCACCGACGAGTATGTGGATATAGAATTTGGAACGGGCTGTCTGAAAATTACGCCTGCACACGATATCAACGACTACACCATTGGACAGAAATTCGGTCTCGAGGTGATTGACATTCTGACTCCTGACGGAAAACTGAATGAAAAAGCGCAATTGCTGATTGGCGAAGACCGCTTTATTGCCAGAAAAAAAATCATGAAAATGCTCGAAGAATCGGGCAATGTTGAAAAGATTGAAGACTACGTAAACAAAGTCGGATACAGCGAACGCACCGATGTTGCCATTGAACCGAGACTCAGCGAACAATGGTTTATGAAAATGAGCGACATCGCAAAACCCGCTCTGGATGCAGTAATGAGCGATAAAGTTCAGTTTCATCCGGCCAAATTCAAAAACACCTATCGCCATTGGATGGAAAATGTGCGCGATTGGTGTGTGTCGCGTCAGTTGTGGTGGGGACAGCGCATTCCCGCATGGTATCTGCCCGACGGGAGTATTGTGGTTGCTTTGAATGAAAAAGACGCGCTTGAAAAAGCAAAAAAAATCAATCCTGAAATAAAATTATCCGATCTGAAACAGGACGAGGATGTGCTCGATACCTGGTTCAGCAGCTGGCTCTGGCCGATCAGCGTTTTCAACGGCGTAATGGAACCAGACAACAAGGACATAAAATATTATTACCCCACCAACGATTTGATCACGGCTCCCGAAATCATGTTTTTCTGGGTGGCACGCATGGTGATGGCCGGACTCGAATATCGAAAGGAAATTCCGTTCAGCAATGTGTATTTCACCGGCATCGTGCGCGACAAGCAGGGACGCAAGATGAGCAAATCGCTGGGCAACAGTCCCGACCCGATTGAGCTGATGAAGAAATTCGGTGCAGATGGCGTTCGTGTAGGCATGATGTTCAGCTCACCTGCAGGAAACGACTTGCTTTATGACGATTCGTTGTGTGAGCAGGGACGAAATTTCGCCAATAAAATCTGGAACGCATTCCGGTTGATCAGTGGCTGGCAGGTAGATGAAAAATTGCCGCAACCAGCGTACGCATCGCTCTCCACCGAATGGTTCGGAAACCGTCTTCGCCAGACATCGAAACAGATTGATGAACAGTTCAAAGATTTCCGTTTGTCGGATGCTTTGATGTCGGTGTATAAACTCGTTTGGGATGACTTCTGTTCGTGGTATCTCGAGTTTATCAAACCCGCATATGGTCAGCCAATCGATGGAAAGACCTTTGCAGAAACGATGGAATATTTCGATCAGCTAATGCGCATGTTGCATCCATTCATGCCATTCCTGACCGAAGAAATCTGGCAGACCCTGAAGCCCCGTGCAGAAAAAGAATCCATCATGATTTCTTCCATGCCCGCCGATTTCAAATGTGATGAAAAATTGATTTCAGATTTTGAATTGGTGCAGGAAACCATCATGGCCATTCGCGCCTACAGAAGCGACAAGGGAATCGGCATGCGCGATCTGCTCGATGTGTTTTTCACGCCGGTTCAGCATGAAGATACAATGAGAAGTTATGCTCCGGTGATAATGAAACTCGGCAACCTGAGTTGCTTTGAGAAGCTCAGCGAAAAACCGGAGAAATCATTCACAGTTTTGGTGCGAACCGAAGAGCTTACATTTCCGGTGAGTGCAGAGCTTGACACCGCAGCAGAAAAGGAAAAGCTGCAGAAGGAGCTCGATTACACCAAAGGATTTCTTGATAGTGTCCGCAAAAAGCTGTCGAATGAAAAATTCGTCAGTGGCGCACCAGCTCAGGTAATCGACAACGAACGCAAAAAAGAACAGGATGCTTTGTCGAGGATTGCGGTTCTTGAAAAAACGATAGCAGAACTCTGAGCTGGCTTTTATAGCATTATTAATTAACTGCATATGCTGATCGATGTCGCATTTATTATTGCATCGCTTGCGCTGTTGTACATTGGTGCTCGCTGGCTTGTAACAGGAAGCTCAAAGCTGGCTTCAATGTTTGGAATTTCCGACTTGGTGGTTGGATTGACAATTGTGGCATTCGGCACGAGTTCACCTGAGTTGATTGTTTCGATTACAGCATCAGCACAGGGGCAAACTGGGATTGCAATTGGGAATGTTGTTGGGTCAAATATCTTGAATATTTTACTCATCCTGGGTCTAACTTCACTCATCAATCCAGTATTTCTTGATAAACGTATTATTCGCTCCGACATTCCCTTGTTGATCGTGATTTCCGGAGTTTTCACGTGGGCTCTCTTCACTCTCGAACTCAAATGGTGGGAAGGAATAGTGTTATTGTCGGGGTTTGTATTTTATGCCATTTGGATGATTCATCTTGCCAGAAAGGACATTAGGATTCAAAAATCAAAAACCAGAGTTATTGATAGACAAACCTTCACAAATAGTAAAATAGGATTATTTGTTCTGATGATTATTGCCGGATTTGGCTTGCTTGCTGCCGGATCGCAATTGATGGTTGAGGGCGCTGTAAATATTGCCCGAACGCTGGATGTGAGCGAAGCTATAATTGGTTTGACAGTTGTTAGCGTTGGAACAAGTCTGCCTGAACTGGCCACTTCGGTTGTTGCTGCGTTGAAAAAGAGACCTGGACTGGCGGTTGGGAATCTGGTGGGTTCAAACATTTTCAACATACTGGTTATAGCAGGTTTTTCAATAAGTATATATCCTTCTCTACACAATGTTGTTAGCATTACGGATATTTTATTCATGATGGGATCCGCGCTGGTAATTTTTCCAATGGCTATTTCCGGCTCTGTTATTCGAAGGATTGAAGGAGCGCTTTTATTGGGTCTTTATGTCCTTTATATTTTTCTCATCTGGCCAAAATGATAAGTTTGAATAATCCAACAGATTTTGTTTCACATCCCATTTCAGTTTTTCGGTATAATTGCAGCAGAACAACGTCAGAATTATTCGGTTTTTTCACCAGATCATACAATTGTTTAATGCAAATGCCGTTTATTCACTGATTTTTATTAATTTTGCACTCATGAAATTTTGGCGGAATTTTGTTCTTATTGTTCTCATTCTCACGGGGGTATCCTGCAGCGAGTATGACAAACTGCTCCGGGAAGGCACACCACAGGCCCGTTTGGAAGCAGCAAATGACTATTACAGCAAAGGCAATTACTTTAAAGCTTTGCAATTGTACGATCAGTTGATTGTTGAACTTCGCGGTCTGCCGCAGTTCGAAGAAGCGTATTACAAGTATTGCTGGAGCAACTATCAGCAGGAACAGTACCTTGCCGCTGCCTATTATTTCAAAAATCTCGCTAAGACGCTGCCCAACAGCAAATACGCCGAAGAATCGCTTTACATGTCGGCCTATTGTCAATATCTGGAGTCGGCCGATACGCCGCTTGACCAGTCTTCAACCTCTGATGCGCTGACAGAATTGCAGCTGTTCGTCAATAAATATCCAAAAAGCGAAAAAGTTCAGCAATGCAATGAGTTGATGGATGAACTGCGCTTTAAACTCGAGACGAAGGACTATAATACGGCCATGTTGTATTATAAAATTGAAGAATACAAAGCTGCCGTGGTTGCCTTTTCAAATCTGCTGAAAGAATATCCGGCCACGAAATACAAAGAACAGGCTCTGTTCTACATTCTGAAGTCTGAGTATTACTATGCTGCAGGAAGTATTGATTCGAAAAAGAAAGAACGCTTCGAACACGCCACAAAAGCATACACAACACTGATGCTAATGTTCCCCACATCTTCTTATCAGAAGGACGCGGAAATCATCAATGAAAAAATAAAAACGCAAATCAGTAAACTGAATTAACATATGGATTACAAGAAACTGAAAATTGAGACCAATGCTGTAACACGCAATCTGTTTGAACTTGAGAATGAAACTGGCAGTATTTACGAAAGCATCATGATCATTTCCAAGAGAGCTAACCAGATTTCGATGGTTATCAAGGAAGATCTGCAGCATGAGTCGGAGCAGTTTGTTTCAACCATGGACAATCTGGAGGAAGTTTTCGAAAATCGCGAACAGATAGAATTGGCAAAGTTGTACGAAGCTCTTCCAAAACCTACACTGATCGCTCTTCACGAGTTCCAGCAGCGAAAAGTGTATCACCGTCGCGGTACACAGGAAAACTAATTCTGTTTGAAAAACTGCAGGGTCATACTCGGCATCTCGGGCGGAATTGCAGCTTATAAAGCTCCGTTTATCATCCGCCTGCTGAAGCAAAAAGGTGCTTCTGTGCAAGTAGTTTGTACCCGCAATGCACTCGAATTCGTTACGCTGCCTGTTCTGGAAACCCTTTCCGAAAACCCTGTTTACATCGATGTTTTCCCCAAAGAACGGCAGTATTCAACTGAGCATATTTCAATTACCGACAACGCCGATATCTTGATTGTTGCTCCGGCTACCGGAAACATTATCGGCAAATTTGCTTCTGGCATTGCCGACGACGCACTTTCCACAACTTTTATGGCATTCGAGGGTCCGGTTTTTATCGCCCCGGCCATGAATACTAAAATGTGGAATTCGCCTGTAGTGCAGAAAAACATTGCTTATCTAAAATCGCTCGGCCATAAATTTATTGGCCCTGGTGAAGGTGACCTGGCTTGTGGTTATCAGGGTGCTGGCCGTATGTCGGAGCCGCAGGAAATTGTTGATGCTGTGTTGAGTGAAAAAAATACTGAATCATTAGCTGGAAAGAAAATACTGATCACCGCTGGTCCGACCTTTGAACGAATTGATCCGGTGCGCTATATCGGAAATTTCAGCACGGGCAAAATGGGCTACGCCATTGCTTCGGCGCTTGCAGAGCGGGGCGCAGATGTAACACTGGTCTCAGGCCCGGTAAGCATTCATGCCGATCCGCGTGTAAAACTGATTCAGGTTGAAAGTGGTCAGCAAATGCACGATGTCTGTGTGAAAGCATTTTCAAAATGCCACGCCGCTATAATGGCTGCTGCTGTTGCCGATTTCAGACCAGTGAAAGTGGCGGATAAAAAAATTAAAAAAGAAAACACAGATCTTTCAACAATTGATTTAAAGCCAAACCCTGATATTCTGGCTACACTTGGCAAAAGCAAAAAGTCTGGACAGATTGTGATCGGATTTGCGCTTGAGACCGACAATGAAATTGCCAACGCGCAAAAAAAACTGAACAATAAAAAGGCCGATGTCATCGTTTTAAACTCTCTCAGCGACAAAGGCAGCGGCTTTGGTCATGATACGAATAAAATCACATTGATCCGGAAAGCCGGAAAGCCGCAATCCTGGCCGCTCATGAGCAAAACCGATGCTGCAGCGGTCATTGCAGATGAACTGGAAAAACTTTTATTAAGAAAGAAATGAGAGCGATTATTATATTGAGTTTCCTTCTGATTTTTTCATCTGTCAGTGCACAGGAAATTTTGTGCAATGTGCAGGTGAATTCCAGTCAGGTTCAGTCGAGCGATAAAACTGTGTTTGAGAATTTGCAGACCTCGGTTTATGAATTTATGAATAACCGTCGCTGGAGTAATTATGAATTCAGAATGGAAGAGAAAATTGAATGTTCCATTTTGCTGACCATTAGCTCGTGGGATAACATTGAATCATTCACCGGTACTATTCAGGTTCAGGCGCGCAGGCCCGTGTACGGCTCATCCTACAGCACCCCGCTTTTCAACTATCTCGATAAGGATTTTTCCTTCAAATATATTTCTGGTCAGCCACTCGATTACATCGAAAACACCTATACGTCCAATCTGACCTCTGTTCTTGCATTCTATGCCTATCTGGTACTTGGTTTCGATTTCGATTCATTTGAGGAGCTCGGAGGCACTCCTTTTTTCGAAAAAGCGCAGGGTGTTGTGAATGCAGCACAGAGCGCTCCTGACAAAGGTTGGCGTGCTGCCGAAAGTCAGAAAAACAGATATTGGATTATTGAGAACATCCTCAATAACTCCTATGCCGATTTCAGGAGAGGCAACTTTCATTATCATTTGAATGGCATGGATATGTTTTCGTCTGATGCGGTGAAAGCCCGCTCTGGTGTTACAGAAGGTGTAACCCTTATCCAGAAAGCATATCGCCAGAAGCCGGGGCTTTTTATTATTAGTTTGTTCATGTTAGCCAAATCAGATGAGCTTGTGAGTATTTTCACTCCTGCTCCAATGGTCGAAAAAACAAAAGTGGTCAACATGCTGAAAAGCATCGACCCGGTCAATTCCACCAAGTATAATCAGGTTCTGACTACAAACCCCTAAAGTCATGAACGAGCCCGATGAGCAGATTTTTGAAAAAGAAATCAGATATTTTGTTGATTTGGATCTTGCCACCAACGCTATTTGCAGATGGAGTTTCGATCTCCGCGAAAAGCTGGCGAAAGAAAAACTAAAACCCGGTTATCATCGCATTTTTATTACAAAAGGGCAGTACAATAAGCTTGTACAAAAAGCTTCTGAAATCAGAAAGAAATAATTTACTGCTTCGTTACAGCCGTTACTCGTTACAGCCGTTACAATCGTTACGCGTGGAATTTATACGGATGTCCGCCGCGGCGGAGCGTTAGACGTTACTCGTCACATGTTGTATTCTTCGCCGCATGCTGCATGCCGCATGCCTCAAGCTAGATTTTTGTAACATCAATATCAAACTGAATCGGATTTTTATTTCCGCAATGCAGCATGCACTGATCGCACACACTAAGCTCTCCTTTCAGGCGCCGCGACACCATTTCAGCCGTCTGATGATACAACGAATCCACCGTTATTTTCCGGACAACTTCATCAGCAAAAGCGTACATGAGCAACATTTTCGCATTGCGTTCGCAAATGCCACGTTGCTTCAGATAGAACATTGCGTTTTCGTCGAGCTGCCCGACAGTGGCTCCATGAGAGCATTTTACGTCATCGGCGTAAATTTCGAGAAATGGTTTTGTGAATATCTGTGCAGTGTCGGTCAGCAAAATATTTTTGTTGCTTTGAAATGCATTTGTTTTCTGCGCGCCGGGTTGCACAATAATATGACCGTTGAATGCAACACTGGCTTCGTCGTCAAGGATGCCTTTAAATAATTCATGCGAAGTACAATTAGGCGCGTTATGCCGCACCAGCACCTGGTTATCGACGTGTTGTTTTCGATCGACCAGATACAGTCCCATCACATCTGCCTCGGCGCCTTCGCCGTCAAGATTAACGATCGACTCGTTGCGTATGGTGCCGCCATTGAAAGTGATTGTATTGGTGGTGAGCTTTGCATCGCGCTGCAGACCAAAGAAAGACGTGTTTATCATCACTGCGCTGTCGTCTTTGTTTTGCAGTTTGTAATGATCGAGAATGGCTCCGTCAGCGAGATGGAACTCATTCACAATATTCAGAAAACTATTTTTATCATTGATACTATCGTCGCATTGCAGAAACTGCAGCCTACTGTTTTTGCCTAATACAATCAGATTACGAATCTGCAAAAAAGGATTGACTTCGGTGTTCACCAGATTGACCAGCTGAACCGGTTTATCAACAGTAATATTGTCGGGAATATAGATGAAAAAACCGGCTGTGGCCAATGCTGAATTTAAGCTAACAAGCCCATTCAGCGTGTTTTCTGTGAGCTTATTCAGATACTTGCCAACCAATTCGGGAAACTGATGCCAGGCCTGGCGCAGGCTTCCGGCAATCACACCGTTTTCCATCACAGTAAGCGGAGCAGTGTTATACACATAAGAGCCGTTTAACAGCGTGAATAATGCTGTTTCAAAATTTTGAATGGTGCATTGAAAAACATCGTTGATATCTAAATTCGAGACAGGATCTGTGTTTTCAATGTATGTGTAGTTTGCATTCAGATACTCGCTCAAATCGGTGTTACGCCATTTTTCCATTTTTTTATGCGGAAATCCTGCTGACAAAAATGTGTGAAACGCATTGTCGCGTCCTTCCCACAATCCATCGTTGCTGCTAATGTTTTCTGCAGCTTTTTTCAGAGACTCCGCTACAGGATATTGTTGTAATGCAGTCATGATTTTTCGCTTAATTCGAATTCTTTCTTAATCCAGTCGTAGCCCTGTTTTTCAAGTTCCATCGCAAGCATTTTATCGCCCGATTTTACAATTCGACCACCATATAAAATGTGAACAAAATCCGGAACAATAAAGTCCAGAAGTCTCTGATAGTGCGTGATTACAACGGTTGCGTTTTCCGGTTTTTTCAAGCGGGTAACACCCGTTGCAACAACACGAAGTGCATCAATGTCAAGCCCTGAGTCGGTTTCATCGAGTATGGCGAGTTTTGGTTCAAGCATGGCCATCTGAAAAATCTCGTTACGCTTTTTTTCTCCACCCGAAAAACCCTCATTTACACTGCGTTTCATGAGGTCGTTCGGAATTTCGACCATCTTTTTCTTTTCTTCAACCATCTTCAGAAAGTCGCCCGCACTCATCGGCTCCTGGCCATGAAACTTGCGTTTCTCGTTGACGGCTGTCTTTAGAAAATTCATGATGGACACGCCCGGAATTTCAACCGGATACTGGAAACCCAGGAAAATCCCTGCGCGCGCGCGGTCTTCTACGGCCATGTCGAAGATGTTTTTTCCTTCGAAAATAATTTCTCCGGAAACTTCATATCCTTCGCGTCCCGCGATAACATTGGCCAGCGTGCTCTTTCCGGTTCCGTTCGGCCCCATGATGGCATGCACTTCGCCAGGTTTAACATCCAGATTGACGCCCTTCAAAATCTCGCGTCCGTTTATTGATACGTGTAAGTCTTTTATGTGTAACATTGTCTTCGTTTGTTTTAAATTTTTTCAGGTTGGAGAATTATTCATTGTTGAGACGTAACCTGTTACGTCTCAACTTATATTTATCATCCAACCGATCCTTCAAGAGAAATTGCAAGCAATTTCTGAGCTTCGACCGCAAATTCCATTGGCAATTTATTTAATACTTCTTTTGCATAGCCATTCACAATCAGACTGATGGCCGATTCGCTGTCAAGGCCGCGCTGCTGGCAGTAAAACAACTGGTCGTCCGAAATTTTCGATGTGGTTGCTTCGTGTTCAACGATCGAACTTTTGTTGTGCACGTTGATATAGGGCCATGTGTGTGCGCCGCATTTATCGCCGAGCAACAGACTGTCGCATTGGGTGAAATTGCGAGAATTCTCAGCTTTCTTCATCACTTTCACAAGCCCGCGATAACTGTTCTGGCTGCGGCCTGCAGAGATTCCTTTGGAAATGATTGTACTCTTTGTATTCTTTCCGAGATGAATCATTTTGCTTCCGGTGTCGGCCTGCTGAAAATTGTTGGTCACGGCAACCGAATAAAATTCGCCGATGCTGTTGTCGCCCAATAAAATGCAGCTCGGATATTTCCAGGTTATGGCTGAGCCGGTCTCCACCTGCGTCCACGATATTTTGCTGTTGGCGCCTTTACACAAACCACGCTTGGTAACGAAATTATAAATGCCGCCTTTGCCTTCCTTGTTGCCGGGATACCAGTTCTGGACTGTGCTGTATTTCACTTCGGCACTGTCCATGGTGATGATTTCAACGACTGCGGCATGCAGCTGATTTTCATCGCGCATTGGTGCGGTGCAGCCTTCGAGATAACTGACATAGGATCCTTCGTCGGCAACAATCAGTGTGCGTTCGAATTGTCCGGTATCTTTTGCGTTGATGCGAAAATAAGTCGATAATTCAACCGGACAGCGCACACCCTTCGGGATGAAAACAAAAGAACCATCGCTGAAAACAGCGGAGTTCAATGCTGTGAAATAATTGTCGGAAACCGGCACCGACATTCCGAGATATTGCTTCACCAGATCGGGGTGCTGATGCACGGCTTCGCTGATGGGCATGAAAATGATACCGAGTTCTTTGAGTTTATCCTGCATGGTGGTTTTTACCGAAACGCTATCGAAAACCGCATCAACAGCCACTCCCGCAAGGGCCATTCGTTCTTCGAGTGGAATGCCGAGTTTATTGAAGGTGTCAATCAATTCCGGATCCACCTCATCCATGCTTTTCTTTTCGTTCTTTTTAGGCGCCGCATAATAGCTGATGTCCTGAAAATCGATTGGCGGAATGTTAAGGTGCGCCCAGTCGGGCATGGTCATTTCCTTCCATTTGCGATAGGCCGCCAGTCGAAATTCAAGCATGAATTCGGGCTCGTTTTTTTTCTTCGAAATAACGCGAACCACTTCTTCACTCAGCCCTTTCGGAATGGTGTCCATCTCAATTAGCGTCTCAAAGCCGTATTTGTATTCACCGCCGGTTACTTCGTTCAGTGCGTCCTGGCTTTCATCTTCTTTCATACACTTTTGTTTTACACAATCCGTCCCTTGTTTTTAGTGACCGGATTACAGCACAAATATACAAAATGCCACTAAGCCCCAAACGGATTATTGGAAGGGGATTGGTGATAATTGTCAGGAGTGTGCGAACACTGAACGCTCAACATGGAAGTGAGAATATCGAAGGAATCTAACCTCAAACATATTTCACACTACAAAAGTATCGGGGGATTACACTACACTCACCTTAATCGTATTTGCCCGGCCGCGCTGCGCAATGGGCATGCTGGCGGTGTGAATGATGGTGTCACCTTCGCTTACGAGATTGTGTAATTTCAGTGTTGCAATCGTGTCACAGATGCTTTGGTCTGTGCTCTGAAAATCGTCGTAGTAAAAACCGCGCAAGCCCCATGCAAGCATAAGAGTACGCAATAGTTTATGGTCGTTGCTGAAAACAAAAATGTGGCTTTTTGGTCTGAACGATGACATGCGAACAGCCGAAGTCCCTGTAGCAGTCATTACCACAATCCCTTTGGCATTCATGAATTTCGCCATACGCGAAGCCATAAAACTGATCTCGTATGCTGTCGAAACCTCATCTTCGCTCTTGGGCATGGCGCCTTTGGTGTAGGGGCGTGAATCGCGCTCTACATCGATAATAATGCGATGCATGGTAGCAACGGTTTCAACAGGAAACATTCCAACACTGGTTTCACCGCTGAGCATTACAGCCGAAGCACCGTCGGTAACGGCATTGGCAACGTCGTTCACTTCGGCGCGGCTGGGCATGGTGCTCGTCATCATGCTTTCCATCATCTGTGTGGCAACAATAACCGGCTTTGCAGCGGTGATGGTTTTCTGAATAATATTTTTCTGAAGAATTGGAACTTCCTGTAACGGCAGTTCGATACCAAGATCGCCGCGTGCAATCATGATGGCGTCTGCTGCTTCGATTATTTCATCAATGTGTTCAATTGCTTCGGGCTTTTCAATTTTGGCAATTACACGTGCTGTTTTTCCTGAATCAGCAATGCGTTTTTTCAATTCAATCACATCTTCAGGTCTTCTGACAAAAGAAATGGCGACCCAGTCAACATCTGCGCTGAGAGCGAATTCCAGATCCTTCAAGTCTTTTTCAGTGAGTGCAGGCAGACTCACATTGCTGCCCGGAAGATTGAATCCTTTATTTGATTTCAGTATTCCTGCGCGAATCACTTTTGCTTCAACTTCTTTTTCATTGAGCACGCGCGTGATATGCACTTCCATTTTTCCGTCGTCGAGCAGAATTCTTTCGCCGGGCTTCAGATCGCGTGAAAGCATGGGATAGCGCAGGGTGAAACGCTCTGCACTGCCTTCGCATTCTTCGCTGGTGATGATGACCAATTCATTGGTTTTCAGTTCTGCACCATCGCAGCCCATATTTCCGACACGCAGCTTAGGTCCTTGAAGATCGGCCATGAGCGCTACCGGGAATAGTGTTTCACTATTTATTGTTTTTATTTCTTCAATGATTTCAGTCGCTTTTGCATACTCCATATGCGAAAAGTTGAGACGGCAAACATTCATTCCTGCATCGACGAGTGCGCGCAGCATTTCGGGTGAGGCACTTGCAGGTCCTATGGTTGCTATGATTTTTGTGTGATTCAGCGTAATTTCTGACATGTGAAAGTTTTATTTGTAAAGCTACAAAAAATGTCGCGCCTTTCCGCAGAAAGGCACGACATTAATGATTAATTAATTCAGCGGTTATTTCTCGATAATGAAATCATCTATTTTCCACGCGCTGTAGTTACCGGATGTAATACCCGAGCTGCGATAGCGGAATGAGATGTAAATGGTCTGGCCTGAATATGAACTGAGGCTGATGTCTCCACTTGGTGTGAAGATCGCGCTGTTTGCAGGCGCCCATGTGGGAGAGAGCGGTGTCCATGTGGCTAAAGTCGGGTCGCCACTGCCAGAATAATTAGTTGAAATCAGTACTTCAATGGGAGTAGTCATTCCCGCATCGGTATAATTGGTCCATGAGCTGAAGCTGAGAACAGGATTAGCAACTCCACTCAGGCTGATGGCGGGTGTGATCAGGTAATCATCACAAGCTACATCAGATCCGCTGGCTGTAACAGCCATGTCTTTGTAACCGGAATTGAAATACCAGTCTTTGCTGCCTGCAGCGCTGTAAATAGTCCATCCTGAATTGACAAGAGGATCAATATTGAACGGGTCGTAAATAACACTGTTTGCATTTGGATCGTACCAGTTAACGATGTCGTTCAGGTCGCGTAAATAAAGCTGATAATCACCGTTGAAAATACTGAGAATTCCACGGATGCTTCCGGAGCCGGCTGGTATAATGTCTGCTGCAAAACTGGCGTAATTGCTGGTGCGCAGGAGGATTTGATTTCCATTTGCATCTTCGACGGTGCGGTTGGTGGTTCCTGTTGTTTCAGAATAAGCAAGGCCAGGCTCGGTGAAATGAACATTGTCGAGCTGAATGACTGTACTCAGGTTGGCAGGCGTGATGGTCGGAATTGTAACAACAGCTGCTGCAGGAGGTGTTCCTGGAAGACTATCGCGGAATACATGGTCGTCGATTAAAATATCAGGAATACGGCCAATGGCTCCATTGTAAATATAGCCAATCTGAACAAGTCCGCCGTAGTCGCCCAGGAAAAGTCCCTGACATTCAACAAATACGCGCTGTCCGACTTTGAACGAAGTGTACATGTCGTAACGGTCAAGCTTGAGTTCAATACCACCAGTGGCATCCTGAATAACAATGGTTTTGTAGAAGTTTCCACTCTCATCGTTGGCAACAACAACACCTTCAATGATGGTGGTTGTTTCAATGCTGTCGACAAGGCCCGGATATGTGGCTTTCAGGTCCGCAATGGTTGTGTTGCTGGAGCCTTCATATTCCGGAATAATTACATCGGGTTTGTCAAAGTCTTCATTCACACACGAAGTGAAGACAACAGCCATGAGGGCTGTAACAAAAAACAATTTTTTCATATACTGTTTCATTTTTTTCTCTTTTAACTGTTAGAAATTGAAAGACACCATGGCCAGGAAATTTCTTCCGTAAGCATAGTAATATTTGGGTGGAAATTTTCCGACATTCTGGGTGGTGAAGTCGAAACGAGACTGCTCATATCCGCCGGTTATCAGTTCTCGGTTGTTGAGAACATTGCTGACCATGAAATTGAATGCCAATGTTTTCCCCTTGATTCTCCACGATTTCCCAATAGATGCATCTACCGTGTAGCCTGCAGGTAATTTTTCCTGAGCAGTGATTACATCAATCTTCGGGTCGCCAGGTCCTAAGTTTGCAATCGCAAGCTGTGTGCGGCGTTCCGGGTTGAAATCGAGATAAATCTTATCGAAGTAATTAAAGTTTACATTGAAAAACCAATACTTCGGATGATTGTATTTGATTCCTACTGAAGATGCAATCTGAGGTGTGCCGGGCACATAGAAGTATTTGCAGTAAATTAGTTCTGTGGTATCCGGTTTCGACAGGTTGTCAAACGAAATATGTGCAGTAGGACGCGAGATGTAGCGGTAGTTTCCGAAGTTTCCGGCTGCCTGAACACTGATGGTTTTGCTTGCTTTAACATCCAGTCCGAATTCAACCCCCTGATAAACGCGATTGATTCCGGTCAGATTCATATAAACAAAAGTCTGGTATTCGTCATGATAGAAACTAAGCAGATCCACTTCGTTGAATGTGTTGGTCTGGAAAGCCGTGATGCGTCCTGAGAGGAATTCCCCCTTCTTAATGTAAGAAACATCGCCTGAAAAAACAACACTGCTTTGAAGATTGGGCACATAGCGGTTGCTGATATTTGGCGACAGGAAAGAATTGACGGTAGAAGGTGCATTGCTCAGCAAAGCAGTATTAATAGTGAAGTAATGTTTGCCTGAGTATTTGTAAGTCACGCCTGCTTTCACTCCGCCATCGAGGAATGTTTTGGCTTCTGATTTTCCAAGTGAGTTTTCCGGATATCTTCCATTGCGGTAAATGCCGTCACGATACAGCTGTGTTCCGCTCACAAAGCCGGCTACATAGAAATCAGACTTGGGATAGTAGAATCGGCTCATTCCCCACAATTTGGCTGTATTTGTGTGCATTTTGTAGTTGTAGCCAAATTCATCGCCTACATTAATAACCCGGTCAGGGTTGTCCAGATCGTTTTGCAGCATGTCGGGTTTCCCTGGAAAATCGCGTTCAGCAAATTGATCAATGTCTTTCCAAAATTCACCACCTAGAAGATCAGTCAATTCCTTAAAATAATGGGTTGTCTGAAAGTTGGCTTCCAGTCCGCCGCTCAAATGAATATTTTCATTCAGTTTGTAAAGCAGATATGAATTAAGTGCTTTACGAACTTCATCTTTGCGGGCTTCTTCCAGAATATAATTGGCTTGAGTTCCACTCGCATTCGCGCTGTAATTGACCTGGTAAATATCATCCCAATTTATTTGACGGGCTTCGACATTGTTAAGCCAGTATTCCGTTGCAAGCCCTCCAATGAAAGGATCGAGCTGGTAACTGGGAAGATAGCGATAATAGTCGGGGCGTGGATCGGGAGCACTATACCAGTTTAATCTGGTGGTCCCGAAACGTCCTTTTGAAAAACCTGCCGAGGTGTATAGTTTCGCTTTGTCGTTTATTTTGAAAGTATGGTTAAATATCGCGTACGGCTGATGCACTTTACGAACACGCGCATTGCGCACTTCCCCATTTTGCAAACCCCAGTTTGGATTATAATATACATCACCGGCAAGATCGTATGCTTCCTGACTGGATGCGGCCTGCATAGCTCTACGGAATGGTGAGCCAAATACGGTCAGACCGATCATATGCTTGTCGTTGATCTTACGCTCTACTGAACCAAAATATGCCCACGCATCGTACCATGTTCCTGGTACATAGCCGTCGAGCGCCCAGCGGTGCGAACCTGAAAAGGCAAAAGCCCACCCGTTAGTCTGCATGCCGGTTGCGTAGGTGTATAACAATCGATTGTTGTATGAGCGATTTGCCATACCATAGCTGAGCTGGTTCTGTTTGCGGATCTGCGAAGCAGTGGCCTGAATATTTGATGTTCCGCCAACGCCTCCAAAAGAGAAGGGCCCTGGGACCAAACCGTCGTATGATTCGCGATAACGCATCACACGATTCAGCCCGCCGTAGTCGGAATAGGACTGAAAGCCGGTTTCAAGGTCATTCATCGGAAACCCGTTCAGGTAGGTTTGCTCCGAACTTGACTCGTAGCCACGGCTACGGAATCGCATGGGACCCCAGCTGAAGGATGCGAAATTTTCAAATACATCGCTTCCTGAATGAAGCAGACTGTTGACACTCTGACCGGAACCGCCTTGCGACAGCTCACTGTCGTCGAGCTGAATCTCCGATACACCGCCATTTTCGTCAAGTACCGTACGGTTCAGCTGAATATTCAGATTCACCGGGGCGGAGTTGATTATTACGGATTCGGTGTAAACCTGAAACAAATCAGCTTCAATTATAAGTTTATAGGTTCCGTTTGGGAGGGTTATGGTAAAATTTCCGGTTACATCGGTCTTTAGTACCTGATTGTTGATTTTCACTGTAGCGTCCGGAACCCCCTCCAGAGTGATTTTATCCTTAACGGATCCGCTCAGTGTCCCTTCCTGCGCCATCATATAAACTGGCAACAGTAAAAGCATTAAATAGCAGAGTATTCTCATACAAAAAAGTTTAGCCGACAAATTTAAGGAATAATTCGTTGCAGTCAATATTAAATGCATGAAACTATCTGATTTTAAAATATGAAATCCACTGTAAATAAGACGGGGCAGGCACTTTTTACAACGTAAAGCTCCGGAATCAGTATGTATGAACGCTGTTTTGCGCTGCTGGCAAATATTGTATTCCCAACCATGTAATCATTAGGAAAACAAAGGCAAATATCAGAATCCAGGACACTACTTTCTCGTTTCCCGGCTGTCGCAGTCTTAAATGAATGTAAATGAGATAGGTCATCCATGTTATAAAAGCCCAGGTCTCTTTTGGATCCCAGGTCCAGTAATGTCCCCAGGCTGCTTTGGCCCACAGTGCGCCGAAAATAATGCCGACCGTCAGAAATGCAATACCAAAATAAACCGTGTTGTCAGTATAGTCCATGCTGAGCTTAATCTCTTTTCCAAAGAGTGGCAGAATTAATCGGATAGCTGCAGCCAGCGCCGAAACCCCGAGCAAGGCATAGCCAATGATGTAAACTACTACATGGGGTACAAACCAGACACTTTGAAGGGCGGGCATCAATGTCTGATCGAGCGCTGCAGGATTCAACAGGTCAATCGTTATAAAAACGGTCGCGGTCACATTGGCATAGATGAAGAGCCAGACATACTTCCATCGAAACCAAAGTAGAACCCCCAGCAACGAAAGAAAGAATCCGTACCAGAGGCGGGTTTCGCCCAAGGTTCGTAGCGGCGGTCGATGAAGTTCAATCCACAGATTCACTATGTAGAACGTCAATACAAGAACCGCCAGTGATGAAATCAGCACAGCCACTTTTCTTGTCCTGCGGAAAACCATAAGAATGATAGCCAGCACCAGCAGGACGATAGAAGTGATTCCGATAAACTGAAAACTGATTTCCGTCATTCTGTTTTTCTTTTTGCTGTTACCCCTGTTATAAAAATGAAAATGGCGCCGCAAAGCAGCATGCAAAGTCCTGTGTATATCGCAGGAAGCCATGGATCGCGCACCAGCTCAAACACACTGGAAGTGCTCCATTGCCCCATGCTTTCATCGTAACCAAACTGATATATTTTCCACCCGTCAATACTCACAGGTTTATTAACGGTAACCGGCGACGAAATTTCTTTTCCGTCTTTGGTGTAAACGGTCACATCCGATTGATACAAACGCGCTTTGGGCGGCTTCATCACCAATTCATAATCATCGCCGAATGTCATTGAAAATGGCTGTTGGAGCGATGATGCGGAGCAAATCCAACTACATTGTTTCACGGATTTATTTTCACTGATGCAAACTTGTGCAGCATGAACAGCGCCCGGAATCGGCGCTTCGCGAAAAGTATCGCCCATCAGCCAGGCATTTTGCAGAACTTGTTTTATTTCAAATTCAAATTGATTCCATATGAAAACTGTATCAGCAGAAGTCAGGTTGAATGATGGGGTTTTTAGCAGTTTTTCTTCCGAAACGCTCCATACGCCTGCCTGTGGCGGATAATAATCAACTTTGAAATCCTCAAGAAAAATGGCGACAGGCAACTCATGCAATTGATTTTTCCGATCGATTCCAATCCATTCAACAGTTCCTTTTTCTACGCGCATGGTGTAACGCTCAATGTCGCCTGAACCGAAAGCTGCGCCGGCAAGGACAATCCAAAGTCCGAGATGATTCAGCATAAAGCCGGCATTTTTCAGACGAAGTGAAAACCTTCGGATAGCAGTCAACCCCAGGGTTGTAAGAATATAAACCTGCGCCAGCAAATACATCCAGCTGTGTTTTATATTGAGAAACAACAGGGTGGCCGGCGCATTTTCATCCTGCCGGATCAACCCCATTAGAATGGCAAGAAACGTTAGAAGAAGTATAGCCGAAATGGAAGCAGGAACAGATGAAAGCCAGATTACAAGCGGATTTCGCTTGCCTCGTAGCTGAATGAAAATCAACAATGCAACAAACAAAGGAAGGGCGACCAGGTTGAACGGCTGCGCGGGCAGCGGGATATAGCTCGATGTGGCAAATTGTATGGCAGCCCCAGCTACTAAAAGTCCAGATGCAATGAAGAATCCCTCAATATAGCTCCACGGAAATTTCCAGACAGGTCTGTTCGATGTCATGCAGATTATTCCGTATTGAGCGATTTTACGATGTATTTCTTTTCACGCTCTTTGGCTTTGGTTGCCCACTTGGGAATCTCTTTGCTGATGAATTCCTTCTTTTCTTTTTCGAGCGTGGGCATATCAAGGCCAATCAATTTTTGAGCTTTTGCTTTTGTGTCGATGTCCGGATACGGCACTCCGTCTTTTACTCCAAGCAACAACAGAATTCGCTGCAACTGCATTCTCGCTTCACGGGCTCTGTCCAGACCATGACTGATAATGCGTGAAACTTCAAGCGGTGCATGGAAGGAACTTCCGTGACTGGCTGCAACATAGTCCCAGCGCCATTGTGCCTGACGAATAAGTTTTAAAACCGGTTTCATTTGTTCTTCGGTAGCGCCATTATCCCAGGCGGCTTTCGCCTCGAAATGAGCCCATACAAGCTGAACCTCAAGCTGGTCGCGGATTTCCTTAATCTTATCCTGACGAGTATAAACGTCATCAATCAGGTCTTCGGTTTCTTCCCTGTGGCAAACCATGCACGATGAAGAAATATTGTTCAGCGGACTCTGTATGTGATGGTCGGAAAACTTCTGACCGCCTTCGTTTTTATATGGCATGTGACAATCTGCACAGGCAACGCCTCGTTTGTAATGCACGCCGCTCATGAACAATTCATAATCCGGATGCTGCGCTTTGAGCATGGGTGTTCGCGAAACTCCATGGACCCAGTCAGCAAATTCAATATTGTCGTAATAGCTTTCGATTTTTTCGACAGAAAATCCTGAATCCCATGGGAAAGTGAGATAAGCAGCGCCTTCGTATTTCTTTTTATCGAAATAATATTCAACGTGGCATTGAGCGCAAACCAGCGTTCTCATTTCCTGATGCGTCGATTTGTTTACATCTATGCCTCTGCGTTCAAACGCTTCGATAAGTCCGGGGCGGGTGATGGTCAGATTCATGGTCTTCGGGTCATGACAATCGAGACAGCCAATGGGGTTTACAATTTCCGCTCCCAGCGATTCCCAGGTGCCGGTATAAAATTCCTTCACACCTTTTTCTTTCATTACTCTCACTACGTCCGGGCTTTTGCATGTCCAGCATGTACTTGGCTGCGGGCCGGGAACGCCATCTTTCGGTGCGCCGGTTCGAAGCGTATTATTCACATCATCAATAGCGTGAAAATGCCCCCGGGCTTGTTTAAAATCTTTCGAAAAAGCGTACCCGGCAAACAGAACAACAATTCTTGGATCTTCGGCCAGAATATCGCGTGTAGCCGATCCTCCGTGCTTGCTTTTGAAACTGGTGTCGGCTGTTTGCAACCAGCTGTCGTATTCGCGTGGAAAATTCTGACCCCAGATTTCGCTGCGTGGCTCGGTTTCACCAAAAGTCACATCGGGTTTGTAGGTAAATTCCGATTCGGCCCGGCGTTCAATGATCGAAGCTGCAAGCAGTCCGAGCAAAAACACAATGAGAACGGTTCCCAGAAAAAGAACCCAACCCAGCCAGGGCTTTTTTGATACCATTTCAGTGATGGATTTCATATTTTATTTGTTTTTATTCATCATCTTGTGAAGCCAGCCGGGGACTGCTGTTCCGGGCTTCGGTACTCGTGCATTGGGAACACTGTTCAGACTGTTCACCCGGCCATGAGGAACTTCGCGGTGACACTCCCAGCAGTGGCGCTCTTCGCGGAAGTCATCGTACTGCGAAGTGTACATTTTTGTGTTACCACTGTTCAGAAGGTCTCCGTGACAACGAATGCAGTTTTGCTGAACCACTTTCTGTCCGGCTTCTTTTATAAAAATTACCTGTGGCTCAGCGCGTAATGTAAAGATGGTTGCATGCCGCATTCCGTCTCTTGCTTTAAAATAATAGTGGTTTAAAAAATTATTGTGCGGTACATGACAATCGTTGCACACGGCCCTTTCTCTGTGTGAACTGTGCAGCCATGTGCTGTACTGAGGAGCCATAATATGGCAGTTCATGCAGGTTGCCGGATCGTCACTCAGATAGGTATGCGCTTTCGATACATAAAACAGAAATGCTCCCAGCCCGAGAATAATCCCTGATAAAAATATCAGTGGAATTCTCCATTTGGGGGGTGGCAATAGTTTCTGTATGAACTTAATCATGAAAACAGGTAATTCAATATTGAAATTCTTGTAGGCAAATATACACTACAGGATTGAATCGGACAACACTTTTTGCGCTTTTGAAGATTATTTTTTCATTTTTATTGATAATTAACAAGTTAGAAACATATGCTTTTCTTCGTGCAGGTTGCTTTGGTAAACCTGAAAAATGCCTGCTTATTGAAAAATTCCCGATATTTGCAATCCAATTCTCTGTTATGAAAAATATTATTCTGACTTTCATTTTAGTCGCTGTCTTTTTCGGAGCACAAGCTCAGGAGAAGTCCTACAATGTGACTTGCATTGCTTTTTACAACCTTGAAAATCTGTTTGACACCATCAACGATCCGAACATTAATGATGAAGAGTTTCTTCCAGAAGGTTCTAATCGTTGGACCGGTGACAAATACCTTGAGAAGCTTGGCCATATGGCCGATGTAATTACTCAGATTGGTGATGAACATATTAAAGGCGGACCGGTTTGTATTGGTGTTTCTGAAGTGGAAAATATTTCAGCGCTGACCGATCTGGCTAATCAGCCAAAAATGAAAGCATCGGGTTATGTGCCCATACTTATCGAAGGCCCTGACAGACGCGGCGTCGATGTCGGTTTTTTGTACAGAAAAGATCTTTTTACATTGGTCAATGCTACATCTCATCGCCTGGTAGTTGCTGATCAGCCCAATTTCAGAACCCGTGACCAGCTGCTGGTGAAAGGAATTATTTTAGGCGATACTGTCCATTTTATTGTCAACCATTGGCCATCGCGCAGTGGCGGCGAAAAACGCAGTGCCCCTATGCGGGCCGCAACAGCACAGCTCGCTCGTACTACCGTTGATTCCATTATGGCTGTGAATCCAAATGCCAAAATATTCATCATGGGCGACCTCAATGATAATCCAACCAATGCAAGTGTATACAAAGTACTGAAAGCTGCACGTGATAAGGAAACAGCAATAAACATTACCGGCTTATACAACCCCATGTATAACATGTTTAAAGTGCAGGGAATCGGCTCCAATGCTTATCGCGACAGCTGGAGTCTCTTCGATCAGATTATTGTTTCAAAAGGACTGTTAGGTGATGACAAATCAACGCTGAAATTGTATAAAACACTTATTTTTAATCGCAACTTTTTGAAGCAAACTGAAGGAGCTTTTGCCGGATATCCCTTCCGTACTTATGTTGGGGGCCAGTATCAGGGAGGCTATTCCGACCACTTCCCGGCGTATATGTTTTTGATTAAGGAAAAGTAAATGAACACCGAACATGGAATCCGCCGCGACTGACGAACAAAGAATGACGAAGTGAATACAAAAGCTGAATCAAGAACAAAAAATATCGAATAATTAATTGCAGCTTGATGTGAATTTTTCTAATCACAAAATATTCCCCAATTTTGACCTGGGCACGCGTCTCCAGACGCGTGACCCTTCACCTTTTTGGGTGCTGCGCGCGTTTTACCCGAGGCCTTGCCATCACGTGAAACGTGATAAATCGGCTAATGTATTTTGCACCTTCAGTGCATCTGCTGAACTTCGTAGCTTTTTTTCTGCCTTCACGTGGCACGTGACACGGTCGGCTCCTTAACCTTGACCTCTAACGTTGCCTTTCAAACTTTCAACTTTACAAACTTTCCACTACCATGACAGCCCTCGAAACCCTTCTACAGCACCGCAGCATTCGCAAATACAAACAGGATCCGGTTCCTGAAAACATACTCAAATCTATTCTCGGAGCCGGCTCACGTGCCGCTACTACCGGCAATATGCAGGTGTACAGCATTGTTGTGACCCGCGATCAGGAAATCAAAAATCAATTGCTGCCACTGCATTTCGGACAAAAAATGATTGCCGAAGCGCCTGTGGTGCTTACATTCTGTGCCGATTTTAACCGATTCAATCAATGGTGCGATCAGCGCAATGCAGAGCCTGGCTACGATAATTTTCTTTCTTTCATGACCGCTTCCATTGATGCATTGCTGGTGGCACAGAACTGTGTGGTGGCTGCCGAACATTTCGGACTCGGCACTGTATATCTCGGAACAACCACCTACATGGCCGACAAAATCATCGACGTGCTGAAACTTCCGAAAGGCGTTGTACCGATTACTACGGTTACTATTGGCTATCCGGCCGAAACACCGGGCCTCACAGATCGGCTCCCTATGCGGGCTGTAGTACATTACGAAACCTACAACGAATTTGATGCAGCTACCATCGACGCACTGTATGCGGAAAAAGAAAATTCGGATGAATATAAAAAATTTGTGACCGATAGTCAGGTTGACAATCTGGCTCAGGTATTCACGCAGAAACGCTATTCGAAAAAAGACAATGTTGCTTTCTCAAAATCATTGCTCGCAGTTTTGCAGAAGCAGGGTTTTATGAATAATGATTAATCATGACCCCAAATCCTTCAACGGCATTATTGATTTCAGGCGGCGTCGATAGTTCGGTGGCCGCGCAGATGCTGATGGAGCAGGGCATAAGGCCCGATCTGTATTATATCGCTATTGGTCCTGATCAGGATTTCAAAGGCTTCGACTGCAAAATGGAGGAGGATATTGATTTGTGCAAACTGGTGGCGCGCCGCTTCAATCTTGCGTTTGACGTGGTTCCACTGCATAACCAATATTGGGACATGGTCGTACAGTATCACATCGAAACGCTGAAAGTGGGACGCACTCCCAATCCCGACTTGTTGTGCAATCAGCTGATTAAATTCGGCGCGTTCGAAGATAAAGTCGGCTACAAATACGATCGTCTTGCAACAGGCCACTACGCATGGATTCAGGACACCGATGCCGGAAGATTTTTACACACTGCAAAAGACAAACACAAGGATCAGACTTATTTTCTGGCGCAGCTGAGTGCAAAACAGATTTCGCGCTTGATGTTTCCGATCGGACAACTCACCAAATCCGAAGTGCGCAAAATCGCATCAGAACTCGATTTTCCGAATGCCACACGAAAAGACAGTCAGGGAATTTGTTTCATCGGACGCAGTCACTACAAGGATTTTGTTGAACATTTGCTGGGCAAAAAGACAGGCGATTTCATTGAATTCTCCACAGGTAAAAAACTTGGCGAGCATCACGGACACTGGTTTTTCACTGTAGGGCAGCGCAAAGGTCTCGGTCTTGCCGGCGGCCCTTGGTTCGTTGTAAAAAAAGATGCTGAAACCAACATCGTCTACATCGCATGCGGCTACGAGCCCGATGAAGTTTATGGCCGCGATATTTATATCAACCAGCCGCATTTTCTTTTTCCGTTCGAAATAAAAGAAAACGAAGAAGCGGAGGTAACGGTGAAAATCCGCCACACGCCTACGTTCTCAAAGGCCATCATCCGCAGAACCATGCAAGGTTTTCACATTATCACCGACGAATTACAACACGGAATCGCGCCCGGCCAGTTCGCCGTGGTATACGATCGGAACAAAGAATTCGTGCTGCTTTCGGGCGAGATGGAGGTGGCTTGAAATGGAGCTTTAGTCCATGTTTTCAGGAGGTCCGGCCGTTCTTTCGAATTCCAGAATTTCATTCTTTACATTAATGCCTTCTGATGAATATTTTTTCTGAAATTTAATTTTCAAAAACTCCTTGCTTAAATTTTCGATAGAAAAAACCAAAAGAAAACTTTTATCGCAGGTGTTTTTAAAAACAATCATCGGTGTTTCAAATTCCGCATCAGCTTCATAAATTCTGAATGCCAGACTAAGTTCCTCTTCATCCCCATTTTTATCGATTAAAGAAAAACATGCAGTAAATTCGTCACTGCTGAAATAAATCCGATCAAAATATGAACTCTTATCATTGAATGTGAGTTCATACTTTTGCTTTTCCAAAATTTGCCAATTCCCAACAATTAAATGAGGCTTTGCAACATATTGAAACGAGGTCAAGCTAAACAGCAGAATAGCTATCAAAAGTGAACCAGGTACTGCTTTGAGGTTTTTCATTTTTCGATTGTTCTGATCAATACGTTTTATGTTGCTGTTCAGTTTTAAATTCCGAAGTGAAATGAAATTCAATTTGCGGATAATCCTCACGGGCCATTTTCAACATCCACTCGCTCTCTGCCATAAATACTGCGCGATCGTCCTTGTCATAGGCGATGTATTGGCTTTTTCTTGCAATAAACCTGGTCATTATTTCTTTGTCGGTCGATGTCAGCCAACAAGCTTTATAATAGTTTAGATGAGTAAAAGAGCATGATGCACCATATTCGTGCAACAATCGGAATTGAATGACTTCGAATTGCAATTCGCCAACGGTGCCGACAATTTTTCTATTGCCTGGCTGCTTTATAAAAAGCTGCGCAACACCTTCATCGGTCAACTGCCGTATTCCTTTTTCCAATTGCTTGGCTTTGAAAGGATCTTTGTTTACCAGTTCTTTGAAAATTTCAGGCGAAAAACTTGGAATTCCTTTAAAAAAAAGTGCTTCACCTTCCGATAAAGTATCGCCAATTTTAAAAACGCCTGTATCGTATAACCCAACAACATCCCCGGGAAAGGCCTCCTCGATAATATTTTTTTCGTTGGCCATAAATCCAACAGGATTCGTGAAACGAAGTTTTTTATCAAGCCGGGTGTGATAGTAAAATTTATTACGTTCAAATTTGCCGGACACGATTCTGCAAAAAGCAATTCTGTCGCGGTGATTTGGATCGAGGTTGGCGTGAATTTTAAAAACAAAGCCCGAGAAGTTTTTCTCTCCTGGCTGAATTTCCCTGATGTTTGTTGGCCGTGGAAGCGGCGAAGGAGCGATATGAACAAAAGTTTCGAGCAATTCTTTTATCCCAAAATTATTGACGGCACTTCCGAAAAATACCGGAGCTAAATAGCCCTCGCTGTACAGTTCCTGATTGAATGGCTCATAAATGCCTTCTATCAATTCCACATCTTCGCGCAATTTATTTGCAGCAGTGCTTCCTATGTGATTATCGAGTTTCTCTGATTCCAGATTTTCTATATCACAAATATCCTCGGACATTTTTGTGTTGTTGGGTGAGAAAAACTGCAGTTTTTTTTCAAACAAATCATAGACGCCTTTAAAGGTGCTGCCAATGCCAATGGGCCATGTGAGCGGGCGGGTGTGAATGTTCAGTTCCTGCTCAATCTCTTCCAGCAAATGATAGGGGTCTTGCCCCTCGCGGTCTAATTTGTTTATAAAAATGATGATAGGGGTATGTCGCATCCTGCAAACCTCAGTTAATTTGCGGGTTTGCTCCTCAACACCCTTCACGCAATCAATTACAAGAATTACACTATCAACAGCAGTCAATGTGCGGTAGGTGTCTTCTGCAAAATCTTTATGGCCTGGAGTATCAAGAATATTTATTTTGTATCCTTTATATTCGAAGCCCATTACAGAGGTGGCAACGGAAATGCCGCGCTGCTTCTCAATTTCCATAAAATCGGAAGTAGCCGTTTTCGTTATTTTGTTGTTCTTGACTGCGCCCGCAGTTTGTATGGCGCCTCCAAACAACAGCAGCTTTTCTGTCAATGTAGTTTTGCCTGCATCAGGGTGGCTGATAATGCCAAACGTTCTTCTTTTATGTATTTCTTCCTGTTTCACTGTCAATAATTAATGGGTAGGGCTCCTGTAAGAGCGACTGGTTTAAAACGAAAAATTAATGTGCTGTACGCGGCCTGAGCTGATTGCAAGGAAGAGTACATCAAGGTGGGGTGGAGCGAATATGTTTGAAAAACCTTGACATTATTGGGATGCAAAGATAAGCATTCTTTCAAAAGCTTGGACAAAAACCGACAGCGTGTCCGTCCACTGGCGGAATTCCAAATTCTATCCACATGTATGATTATTGAAAAAAAGCCACCCCGAAGGATGGCTTTACAGAAATGTCAAAAATATTTATTCAACAATAAACTGGCTTACGCTTACTTCGTTTCCAATGCAACGGATAATATAATTTCCGCTGCTCAGGTTGCTGATATCGAGCGAAGCATTATTGCTCTGAAACTGGCCTGACATAATTGTCTGACCGGTCACATTCATGATTTCATAACGATTGCTTTCCTGACCGGTAACGGTGATTACATCATTGGCAGGATTAGGATAAATGCTTATTGCATTGTTGTTTTCTTCAATTGAAGTTGTGTTGATTGCAAATGAGAAATTATCAATGTAATATCCTGGTTGCAGATCTTCAGCTGCTCCAAAGAAATCCATAGCTGCAAGTTTCACAGATGTTCCCGTTCCAAGGGTTCCCTTGCTGAATTTCCAGCTGGCAGTCTGAGTGCCGTTAACAAACATAAAAGCGGTGTCGTTATCCAAATCAATAGTGTATGCGATTTCATGCCAGGTGTCAAAGGCGCATGCAACTGAGTCTTCGACATTGTTGGCGGTCCATGAAAGAAATCCCGAAGAGCGAACATACACATCGGTTGCCCAAAGGTAGGTGCCGCCTGTAAAACTGTTCATAATGTTGAAGTAGGCCATTTTGCCATTTTCAACAAACAGGTCAAAACTGATGTCATAAACTCCGGTGGTTACATCGCCAAGTAGAACCACAAAGTCTGTCGAGGTCGTTCCGATATAAGCAGAATTGGGGGCACTTGAAGATTGGGTTGCTGAAACGACAGCATCTTCAGCTCCGCCGGGAGCAAGGCTCCATGTGGTCCAGGGTGCGCCAATGCAGTCAGCAGCAAAGCCACCTGCTGTGCAAGTGTCGAAATCCTGTGTGATGTTTTGTGCATTTGTGGTGATTGCTAAGGCAACAATCATGCTTGTAAAAAGTAATAGTTTTTTCATGGTATTGGTTTTGGTTTTTAACGTGTAAATGTACATAAAAAAACAATAAACTGCTGCCATTTTATAAAAAAGTAAAACTTACCGATGCTTTTTCAATGATTTTTCAACCGATATCGCTTTCCCGGTAGTGCTGCAACAACGCCCTGAAATTCAAGGTCAAGTAAAATCATCGCTGCAGAATTTATACTTATTCCCAAATCATTGCAAATGCAATCAATACTTTTCTCGCCTTTTTCAAACAAAAAATCATAAACCGATTGAGCGCCGGCATCGAGAAGGACTTCCATGCGCACCTGCCGGTATTCCTTATTCTCGGCCTGGGTCCAGTTCATAAAATATTTCAAATGATCGGCCGATTCAATAAGCGTTGCACGCTGGGTTCTGATGAGCCAGTTGCAGCCGCGCGATTTTTGATCGTCGACACGTCCTGGGAATGTGAAAATCTCACGTGAATATGATCCGGCAATTTCGGCTGTAATCAGCGCACCGCCTTTGCTTTGGGCTTCGACCACCACAACGGCGTCGGCCATGCCAGCTATGATCCTGTTGCGAATAGGAAAATTCTGCTTTTCGGGCAGTTCGTCTGAAAGAAATTCAGTCAACAGCCCACCATTTTTGAGCATTTGAGTCGCCAGCTTTCTGTTTTCTTCTGGATACAAATGCCTGAAGCCATGACCCATCACTCCAATGGTTGGGATTCCACAGTCAACAGCGGTTTGATGTGCCGTTGTATCTATTCCATATGCCAGCCCGCTTACGATAGTCATCCCTTTCAGATTGAGCCCTGAAACAAGCTGCTCAGTCATCTTCCGGCCATAAACCGTTGACTTTCGGGTGCCTACGACCGCAGTCATAAATGCGGATTCTACCGGTGCCGATCCGCGGTAAAAAAGAAAAAGCGGGGCATCGAGGCAGTGTTTGAGCCTCGAAGGATAATCATCATCGTAAGAACTCAAACATTGTATTTTGTGCTTCTCAATGAATTCGATTTCGGTTTCAGCCCTTTTCAAAGCAGCATTCCGGTTTTCTTTAATCATCCGGATTGTTTTGGGTGTCAATCCGGGTATTTGAGCAATTTTTTCCTCCGTCATTGTGAAAACAGACGATGCTTCTCCGGTGGTGTCAATTAACCTTCGGGCAACAATATCGCCTACCTGAGGAATGCACTTTAATGCAATGAGATATAAAAGATTGTTATTCAAACTGCAGTTAGAAAAATTAGTTACATTTGACAATTCAAAACCCTTTGAAAAGGGCTCTTGAAGCAATAGGGAAACAAAGTTAATTTAAAAATTTAATTTGCCTATGAAATTTTTTACGACCTTAATTTTATCCATTCTGCTCTTTCCGGTTCTGACTTTTTCTCAGCAGACAATTCTGAAAGGAACCGTTACCGAAGCCGGAACGGGACAAACTCTGCCAGGTGTAAATGTTGTTGTGAATAAGACTACTGGGACAGCAACTGATGCTGATGGGAAATATGTTCTACCTCTTGATAAAGGGACATATTCAGTGGCTTTCAGATTTGTAGGATTCAATGAAGAAACCCGTATTGTGAGCCTCAGAGAAGGAGAAACACAGGAGCTTGATGTAGTGTTGTCAACCGAATCGCGTGTACTTGATGCAGTAGTTGTTAGCGCTGGAAAATTCGAGCAGAAACTCTCTGACGTCACGGTTTCGATGGAAGTTATTAAGGCGGATTTCATAAGAAATGCCAATGTTAGTTCGCTGGAAGAAGGGTTACAGAAAATTCCGGGATTGAATATCATGGATAAGCAGCCATCAATACGCGGAGGGAGTGGTTATAGCTATGGTGCGGGTAGCCGCGTGCTTTTTCTGGTCGATGATATGCCGATGATAACAGGTGCATCGGGTGAAGCCCGCTGGGATTTTGCACCCATCGAAAATGTGCAGCAAGTCGAGGTGATTAAGGGAGCCAGCTCGGCACTCTATGGTTCTTCGGCTTTGAATGGTGTTATAAATTACCGGACTTCGTATCCGGGACTGGTCCCAAAAACATATATTACAACGATATTCGGACAATACGCCAAGCCGGAAAGAGAAGAAATTGCATGGTGGGGAAACAATGCGCCTATTTTCAGCAGTACCCGCTTCCTGCATAGCCGTCAGGCCGGGAATTTTGATGTGACTTTTGGGGGATTTATCTCCTCAAACAATGGCTATCGAACCAACAACGAAGAAGAACGCTACCGACTCAATGCTTCAGTTCGCTACCGCGATAAAAAAGTAAAGGGACTTTCATATGAACTTGCAACCAACTATATGCGCCGCATCGGCGATATATTTCTGTTGTGGGCCGATGGCGACAGTGGTGTGTATAAATGCAACGATTCATTCCTGCAGGAAATAAACAACACGTACCTCAATCTCTATCCGTCTGTGATCTGGTTTAAAAACGACAGCACCAAACACAGTCTGAAAGGTAGGTTTTTTCAGGTTCACAACACCAACAATACCGGACAGGATAATTTCGATGACATGTATTATGCCGAGTACAATTTCCATAAAGGATTCCCCTCAAAATCACTCAACTGGACTAATGGCCTGTGTGCCAATTATAATGAAAGTGTTGCTCAGATTTATGGCGACATTCGGCATTTCGGCTCCAGTGTTGGGCTTTTCACTCAGGCTGATAAAAAGTTCAATCGTCTGAATGTCTCAGTGGGTGCGCGAATCGAAGGATATCAAATTGATGACGACGAGATGAAATTTAAGCCGGTTTTTCGTTCCGGCCTCAATTATTCGTTATCTGAACAATCGTTTCTGCGCGCATCTTTTGGAATGGGATATCGTTATCCGACCATTGCTGAGCGATATACCGCAACCAGTACGGGCGACCTGAGTGTTTTTCCAAATCCGGAATTGCAGCCTGAAACCGGCTATAGCAGCGAAATTGGTTTTAAAAAAGGTTTTCGTCTGTGGGGATGGAACGGTTACGCAGATATTGCAGGGTTTTATACGCGCTATCAAAACATGATAGAATTTATGTTCGGTTATCACAATCCTGACAGCGTTATTCTGACGCCATTTCCGCCAACAGCTCCCGGATATTTTCTTAATTGGGTTGGGTTTAAAGCTGAGAATGTACGTAATGCAGAAATCTCGGGTTTTGAATTTGTTGTAACTGGTGAAGGTAAATTTCTTGGTCTTCCGGCCTCATTATTATTGGGCTACACCTATACTAACCCGATCGACCTTGACGCATCAGCAGACTCTATGAAATCGACCAAAGACAATATTCTGAAGTATCGTTTTTATCACAGTGCGAAAACAGACTTTTCTGTTGAATTTAAAAAACTTACCCTTGGTGCCAATTTCGAATATCAAAGCCATATCATCAATATCGATAAAGCATTTGAAGATACAGTCCGCGGCCCTGACGGAATTACGCCATTGTTTAATCCTGCCACCGGTGAATACGCCATGATTCTGCCCGGCCTGAAAGAATACAGGGAAAAGCACAACAAGGGCTTCGTTGTTTTCGATGTCAGAGTGGGCTGGAACATCAACGAAATGATTCATGTGAATTTCACTGCAAAAAATATTTTCAATAAGGAGTACATGATGCGCCCGGGCGATGTTCAACCTCCGCGCACATTCATCATTCAGCTGTCATTAAAAGTGTAGCATTGTCAGAAAACCGCAACAATATTTTATTATCTCCGCTTGACTGGGGACTTGGCCACGCGGCCCGCTGTATTCCTTTGATAGAGCGGTTTCTTGGCGAAGGCAGCAAGGTGACTGTATTTGCATCTCTTGGTATTTGCGCGTTTTTAATGGAAAGATTTCCCGAACTTCAATACATTGAAGATAAAACTAAACCGGTGAGCTACGGCTTAAATGGAACCGGGGTTTTTAAGCTGGCAGCCGTTGCAATGAGAATAAAAAAACAAAGCAGAGTCGATAATAATAAGTGCAAGGACTTATGCGAGACCGGCCATTACAATCTGGTCGTTTCTGATAATCGATATGGTTTTAGGGGCGAAGGGGTGAAATCAGTTTTAATTACTCATCAGCTGATGCCAATAACTCCTGTATGGTTGCGCATCGGAATGCCTGTTTTGCGGCGGTTTCTCAAAAAAGCATATGCGTCTTTTTCTGAAGTCTGGATACCGGATTTCCCTGAGTTTCCGGGACTGGCAGGACTGCTCAGCCATCCTTCGATCAAGGTGCCCAATGCAAAATTTATTGGACCTTTAAGCCGGTTTGAAAGCGACAGGACTGATACCGTCGAACGCAATAAAAAATCAGTGTTGATAATCACTTCAGGCCCTGAAGAACATCGCAGGCAGATGGCATTTGAATTGTCCGGAATGTTTGCTGATTTATCATTGCAAATATTTATTGCTGGTGCCAGTCTGGACAATTGTCCTGAAAACGTAAAATGTATTTTGTCACCGTCTGATGAGTTGATGAAAAAATTAATTCTCGAATCAGGCTTTATTATCACCCACTCAGGCTACAGCACGTTGATGGATCTATATGCTTGCGGTCGCTCAGCTGTGATTGTACCAACGCGGGGACAAACGGAGCAAAAATATCTGGCTCAGATTCATCATGACAGCTTTTTGGTCTTACACGAATTTGCTGATTTAAAAAAATATCAGATCGATTTCAGTCAGCTGTCTGAGGTTTTATCGAAAAAAGAAAAAAATACTTCAGTTTCGTTTTAAGGTAAATTGATAAATTCTGCATAAAAAGTAAAATTATCGTAGGTTCAACTACTAAATTGAAAAGAAATTGTATTTTTGTCTTAATAAAAAAACATCTAACCTATGAAAATTTTGAAATTCGTCGCCGTTGCATTTTTGGCATTCTTGATAAGCAGCTGTCTTACAGTTGAGAAGAAAAAATACAAATTTGAAATTACCGGCAAGAACTCAGGCAAACTGACCATCACCTATGTAAACATCTTCAGCCAGATGGATGATTCCACCGATGTTTCGGAACAGGATTTTGATGAACTCATCAATGATTACATCAATGGAGAAAAATTGAAAGAAAGCTTCCCAATGGCCAGCGAAGTCCAGCAAAGACTATATGAAGAAAACGGACAACTCAATGGTGAAGTGACTATGAACTTTGCTTCTCTCGAAGCAGTTCGTCTTTATCAGATGAATAAGAAAAGTCCTGTTTGTTTTAACGTTGGTCAAACAATCGACAGCGAGTCATTTGAGTCAACAAACGGAACCTACGGCAACAGCGACTACATGAATGTTGTGTTCTGGAGCCCAAAAACAAAGGTGTTCGAACTCACCACCACCGTTAATGAATTTAGCGATGAGGATTGTGTGAGCCTTGTGAAGCAATATCGCAGGTGGAAATAACCTCTACGAAAAAACTCCAAAGTGCAGCATCAACCAGGTGCTGCATTTTTTTTTGATGGTCATTTCAATTTGCAAACGGCAAATAAAAACACTGTGCTGAAATCCAAAGCTCATCTGAAAAGTTTTGTAATTTCGTTTCATTATTTCTATGAAAAACATTTTTCGCAACACGCATTTACCTTTTTTTCTGCTTGCTTTCGCGGCAATGATTGCACTCACCTTGCCTGTGCTCATTCAGGATGGAATGTTCATGGATGCAGTGCTCTACACAAGCGTTTCTCATAATCTGAGTCAGGGCATCGGCTCGTTTTGGTTTCCTCAGTTCAGTCCGCGCAACCTGGCCATTGACGGCGTTAATGGTTTTCTTGAACAACCGCCGCTTGGATACTGGATTCAATCACTTTTCTTCAGAGCATTTGGCGACAGCATGTATGTTGAGCGCTTTTATACTTTTCTGACAATGTGCGTTTCAGCTTCATTGATTGTTATAATATGGCGCACTGTTTTTAAAGCAAATGAAACTTTTAAACGATTGGGATGGCTACCCCTGATTCTCTGGATCACAATTCCTGTCTGCTTCTGGAGCTTTTCAAACAACATGCTCGAAAACACAATGGGCATATTTATTCTCGGGGCTGTTCTTTTTGCATATAAGTCCTGTTGCGAAAAAACAAACATATTCCTTTTATTTGTTGCGGGTATATTTGTGTTTCTGGCAACACTAACCAAAGGGATTCCCGGATTTTTCCCGATTGCTGTACCGGCGCTCTGGTGGCTCATTACACGAAAGTCAACTTTACCCGACGCATTGCGTCAGACAGGCATTATCATTCTTGTTCCGGTCATGTTTTATGGTGTTTTGTTTCTAATTCCTGAAAGCAGCGAAAGCTTGTCGCAATATCTTTTCAAACGCGCTTTTCAACGAATCGGAGAGGCCCCAAATGTTGGAAGTCATTTCTATATTCTTGTTCGTTTGGTAAGCGAGCTGTTGCCTGCGCTGATTCTGGTTGTTATCGTATTTTTAATCGGAGGAATAAAAAACGTACGATCGAAAATTTCGGAGAGCTTCAGGCTGAGTATATTTTTTATTTGTGTTGGCCTTTCCGGCTCTCTGCCACTTATGCTTACACGTATTCAAAAAGGTTTTTATTTCGTTCCTTCGTTGCCATTTTTCGCCATTGGCTTTGCACTCCTTGTTTCACCATACTTTTCAATATGGATTTCAAAAATCGGAACAGGAGGAAAACTGCATAAATCCTTTGTAGCATCAGGATTTGTATTGGTGCTTGTTGCATTGATTTTTTCATTCATGCAAATCGGTAAAACCAGCCGCAATAAAGAAATGCTGAACGATGTGTACGTAATTGGTCAGGTTGTGCCCTCGCACACAACAGTGTCAGTCCCTGATTTCGAAACATGGAATCAATGGGATTTACAAAGCTATTTCATGCGGTATTTCAACATCAGTCTCGATGATAAAACACGGAATAAATTTATTATCGCCGATCGGCATATATTTAGTGATTCACTTCCAGCCTATTCGCGTTTGAATATCCAAACATACAGATATGATTTGTATGTCAGACGATGATTGATCTTCTGAAAGCGGCACTGAATCTTCGATTTAAGTGCAAAAAATACTTATGAACTGATTATCAACATCAGGGTAATGAACTTATTCTTTTTGTTTCTTTGCACTTTCAATTTAACCCCCCCACAAATGAGCGGATTTTTCGGAAGCGTTTCTCTTGGCGATTGTGTGAATGATGTTTTTTACGGCACTGATTATCATTCGCATCTTGGAACCAAACGTGCCGGCCTGGCTTTTTACTCGAAGGAAGCGGGCTTTCAGCGCGCGATTCACAGTATTGAGAATGGATATTTCCGAAATAAATTCGAAGACGAAGTCGCCGATTTCAAAGGCCACATTGGAATTGGAGTGATCAGTGATACCGAAGCGCAACCGGTTGTAATGACTTCGCATCTGGGTCGCTTTGCCGTTGCCAGCGTTTCGAAAATTGCCAACATTCAGGAACTGGAAAATCGTTGCATCGAAAAGCAGTTGGTGTATTCCGAAATGAGTATGGGACGCATAAATCCGACCGAGCTGGTAGCCAAACTGATTGCGGAGGAGACCGATTTTGTGTCGGGCATCCGCAATGTGCAGGAACTGATAAAGGGCTCCTGTTCTTTGATGGTGATGACGCCAGATGGTATTTATGTTGGCCGCGACAAGCTGGGCCGCACACCCATTGTGATTGGCAAAAAGGGCGGTGCTTTTGCAGCGACTTTCGAAACCTGCGCATTTCCAAATCTGGGCTACGAAACATTCCGCTATCTCGGCCCTGGTGAAATCGGGAAAATTACAGCCGATGGCTACACGATGCTGAAAGAGCCCAACGATAAAATGCAGGTTTGTGCTTTTCTTTGGGTTTATTATGGCTTTCCGACATCGTCTTATGAGGGTATTAATGTTGACGAGTGCCGCCATCGCTGTGGTGCAGCCCTTGCAAAAAATGATGATGTGGAGGTTGATTTTGTTGCAGGAATCCCTGATTCGGGAGTTGGACATGCAACCGGTTATTCCAATTTTGCACATATTCCATATAAAAGACCGTATTCCAAATATACGCCTACCTGGCCACGTAGTTTCATGCCTCAAAGTCAGGCGCAGCGCGATTTGGTAGCAACAATGAAACTGATTCCGAACACCGCTGTCATCAAAGATCAATCAGGAGTTTTTCTCGATGACTCCATTGTGCGCGGCACACAGCTCAAAGACAATGTAAAAGACTTGCGCAAGGCGGGTATCAAACAAGTTCATATGCGCATCGCATGTCCGCCTCTGACATATCCATGTCTGTTCCTTAATTTCAGTCGTTCGCGCTCTAATATGGATCTGGCTACCTACATTGCCATGAATGAACTCGAGGGAAAAGAAGAACGGGATATGGCAGCTTATTCAAATCCGGATTCCGAAGAATACAAACAAATGGTAGATCGCATCCGCATCAGATTGGGCCTCGATTCGCTTAAATTTCAACGCCTCGAAGATTTGATTGATGCTATTGGATTACCGAAAGAAAAAGTCTGTACGCATTGCTTTAATGGTTCAAGCTATTTCTGAGAAATGCATGCGGCATGCAGCCCAATGGCAATCGCCTGATGCCTGACGACTGTTGCCTTTTTGTCATAATTTTGATTTCTACAAAACCATTATAGCGTTGTAGTACCTTTACAACCGAGACACGCAGTGGCGAGCTCATGAACACTTTTGAAAATAATTTAATGGGTGAATAAACTTTCAACCTCTCCAATCACATGGCATTGAGCGTATCAATATCGGCCTGATCGAATCCGTTATTGTCAGTGATATCCCAAAGAATAGACTGAATGGTTCCGAAGTCATTGGGATCAATGGTAGGCTTTGCATCCAGAATATTGCACACGGTGATAAGGTCTGGATGAACTGTAATGACACCGATTTTGTAAGGATCAGTGGCCGTTGCTATCCCATTATGAGCATTTACACAGAAAAGTTTCAGGTGAACATCTGTTGTATCGTGTGCGGGGACGCTGAAACTAACTGATTTCACCAGCAATCCATGTTGGTTCGACGGAGTATGATTGGCTTCGTAGCAAATTGTGCCTTTGGGGATGGTAACAGATTTCGAAGCTGTTGTATTGTTATAAACAGAGAAGTACAGATTAACAAGTGAACCATATCCAAGAGATATGTAATTAACCTTTGGATCCGGATCGCCGGGAATACCGCCAGGATTTTTGAATTTGTCAAAAACCGGAGCAAGCATAACTGCAGGCGAGTTTCCATGAACATACCCAACGATTTCTATTCCGGCCGGAAATGAATACAATGGCCCGGCAGGAAGTCCCGGATTCTCTCCCAGCCCTGCGTTGTAATAGGCGCTGGTGTGCGAAGCCTGATTGTCAACGGGCTCAAACGGGGTGTATTCCGTTTTATCGTCTTTGCAGGACGAAAGTGCAACAACTAAGATGGCGACTAAAAGAGATATATACTTTCTCATAACCATTGAATTTTGTGCAATATACGATTAAAAATGTTTTTTTCGACGAATGGTAGATTTTTTTGTAAAATAGTTTATCAAATCCCGGATGAATGATGAATATGGCACAAGGGAGTGATTATCACGGAGTTTAAAATTGAACTGGCTGATCCGCGGCAGCGGTCTGTCTGTCACAATCCATAATCGCAACCAATAACCATTACCCAATAACCATTAACAGATAACCTTCAACCATTAACCATTACCCGCTACCCGGGCCTTCTTTATTTTAATTAATTTTGCACATCCGCGCAAGAATCATGCGCACGCATTGTCTAATTGTCAAATTTTGTTTTATGTTCCGCTTTTCGATATTTTTTCAAGCACTGCTTACGATTATTCTTCCAACCGTTCTTAATGCCCAGCCCGGCAACATGCCGGAAGTTAACTTTCAGATTACAGGAACAGTTCTCGATTCTGTAAGTGGTAAACCTGTTGAATACGCTACCATAGCCCTTATTTCAATGCGTGATTCCAGCATTGCCGGTGGAGGCATAACCGATGCCGCCGGTCGTTTCAGCTTTACCTCGAAAACTCCTGGGCGATTCATGCTTCGCGTAAATTTTATGGGTTATTCTATAAAAAACGTGGGGCCAATGCAGATGAAACCTGGCTCCGGTCCTTTGTTTGATCAAGGCAAGATTTTAATTTCCCAATCATCGCAAGCGCTTTCCGGAGTTGACATCGTTGCTGAAAAACCAATGATCGAGCTGAGTATCGACAAGAAAGTTGTGAATGTAGCGCAGAACATGAGCATGACTGGTGGTACGGCTCTTGATGTGCTAAAAGAAGTGCCGAGCGTTGAAGTAGATCAGGACGGAAACGTAAGTTTGCGTGGAAGCGAGAATGTGACAATCCTCATCGACGGGCGCCCCAGCACAATGACCGGTGCCGACCGTCGTGCAGCTATGGAACAGATTCCGGCCAGTAGTATTGAATCGGTTGAACTTATTACAAATCCTTCGGCTAAGTACAGCCCTGAAGGCATGACAGGAATCATCAATATTATTCTGAAAAAGAAAAAAGGAACGGGACTGAATACCCTTCTGACATTGAATGCAGGCACTAAAAACAAATACAGTGGCTCATTTTCATCAAGCTATTCAACCGATAAGTGGACGCTGTTTGGCAATTACAATTATCAGAATCGTCAGCGGAGCGGCACTGGAGAAAGCGAACGCACTACCTATGATTTGATTGACAGCTATTACCTTCATCAGAGTTTCGACGAGATGCATGCCAACGAATCGCACAATATTAAAATTGGTGGAGAATACTATTTCACTCCCAAATTTATTGTGGCAGCCACAGCATCTACTTTGTTTTTCAGTGATACTGAGGATGAGGATGTGATGAACTACACCATGAATCCCGATGATATTTACACCCTGATTTATCGGAACAGCGCACTCGAAGAAGCATCCATGCGTAACTGGGATGCCAGTTTGAATGTGAAAAAACGCTTTGCCAAACCCAAGCATGAATTAACATTGGATTTTGCCATGAGCAATGGCAACCGAAAGGATAGCTCGTTTAACCGCATTACTTATCTCGAAGACGATTTTGAAACTTTCAGCGATGAGACTCCCGAATGGGCAAAAACTGTTTCACCAAATATCAATGCGGTGAAAACGCTGAAACTCGATTATGTGTACCCATTCAACGACAGCACAAAAATTGAAGCCGGATTCGACGGCTCCATGCGATCTATCGATGCTGACAGCCGTTATTATAATTATGATTTTGCCGGTCAGGAATTTGTTTTCAACGACACAACGTCAAATCATTTTTTATTCAACGAAAATATTGGGGCACTCTATGCCAATTATTCAACTAAAATTAAGAAATGGGGACTTTCACTTGGGAGCCGCATAGAATCTGCATCTACCAATGCACGTCAAGCTGACTCAACAGATAACAAAAAGACCTATTACAGCTGGTTTCCCACCGCTGCATTAAGTTATAAACTTTCAAAAATTCAGGAAATTCAACTTACATACAGCCGACGTATCAACCGGCCCAGCTTCAGGGATCTTAATCCATATATTGATTACAGCGCTTATCCTAATCTTCGCGGAGGGAATCCCTTTCTGGATCCTGAGTACGTCAATGCACTCGAGTTGAGTTATGCATGGTATTCGAAAAAGGGGACCCTTATGCCGACTGTTTTTTACAGAAGAATAACAGATGTTATCTCGCGCTACAGAATGAATATCAATGATTCAGTTTATCTGATGACGATGGAGAATTACACTTCGGCAACCTCTTATGGGTTTGAAATGATTTATACCTACAAGCCGCTCAAATGGTGGAATACAACGGTTAGTGGTTCCTGGTATCGTCACGTAGTAGACGGAAGCAACGTTGAGACAAGCATAACTGCGGCAGCATATGGCTGGCAATTGCGCAACAGTAATTCTTTCCGTTTTAAAAATTCATGGGAAGGCAGTCTTTCGTTTTTCTTCAATTCGCCAAGAGTAACAGGGCAGGGAACACGCGCTGCCATGATCTTTTCGGATGCAGCCATTAAAAAGGGTTTCTTTAAAGATCGGCTTGCATTGTCACTGAATGTCCGAGATCTTCTCGGCACAGGCCGTTTTAAAATGTCGTTCAAGGAAGATGATTATGAAATGGTGATGAATCGTCAATGGGAAGGCCGTGTTTTTATGCTTGGTCTTACCTGGAAAATGTCCGGCGATTATAAATCGAAAGAGCGCCGCAACGGCAACGGCAATGGCGGCGGCGAAGTTGATGATGGCGGCTATTGATATATTAGTTCAGGCGTTAGACAACAGGCGTTAGGCGTCAGTTGCAATCCGATGCCGCGGAGCCGCACATCTTCACATCCTCTTAAGACAAAAGATAAAAGTAGAAAGATAAAAGTAGAAAGATAAAAGTAGAAAGCTCTGTCCTGAGCCTGTCGAAGGGATAAAAGTGATCATCTCGTGTTCCCTCATCCGATCGCTATCGGATTTCACATGTGCATAGCACCACATTTTCACATTATCTCGTATTTCGTATTTTTCGTATGTTTGACATCAAATTGATCTATGCTCTGGTGGTATTTCCCTTTGTTGTTTGTAACCGGGCTCATTGTTGGGTTTGTCAACACCATTGCGGGCAGTGGCTCGTTTCTTTCATTGCCAGTGCTGATTTTCACAGGGATGCCAGCCAATGTGGCCAATGGAACAAACAGGATTTCAATATTGGCGAGTTCATTAACCGGTGTACTTTCTTTTAATCGGAAAAATTATTTTGACATCCGCAATGCTGCAATACTGGCTGCTTTTGCTATACCCGGAGCCATTGCCGGTTCGTTTTTTGTCATTGAAATTTCTGATCAGATTGTTGAAAAAATCATTGGTTATGTAATGTTGGCATTTGCCGTGCTGACATTGTGGAGGCCAATGTCCTTTAATCGGAAACCCACTCCGGGCGCGGTGTTTAAAATAAAATGGTTTCACGGAATTCTGTTTATTCTGATCGGATTTTATGGTGGTTTTATTCAGGCAGGTGTTGGAATTTTTATGTTGTTTGCACTGGTGCTTTCGGTTGGCTATGATCTGGTAAATGCAAATTCAATCAAGCTGGCTCTAACTCTTGTGTTCACACCATTTTCTCTCGCAGTGTTTATTATGAACGATCAGGTGGAATGGATTCCGGGATTGGTACTCGCTGCCGGAAGTATTCTGGGCGCGTTGCTTGGTGCCCGCATCGCCATTCGCAAAGGAATTGGCTTCATGAAGCTGGTTTTATTTGCAGTTTTGCTGTTATCAGCGGCGAAACTTATTTTTTCATAGAAATTTCTATATTTGCTAAAAAAATGGGGGTTATGAAAAAACTATTATTGTTTTCTCTTGGGGTTATTATGGCTTTTGCCATAAATGCCCAGAATGGCGTTCTTTATCCGGCCGATGATGTTTTACTGAAAAAGGCGGTTACAGAGGACCCAAAATTAATTGATCGTTACATGGCATACGAAGCGAATTTCGATTTGCTCATGAACAATTCAAAAACTGATACGCTTATTAATGGAAAAAGAGTGATTCCGGTCGTTTTTCACATTATTCACATGTATGGAGCTGAGAACATCAGCGACGATCAGGTGTATGATGCCATTGAAAAGATGAATATCGATTACAATCTGCAAAATTCAGATACAGCCGATATTTTTCCTTTGTTCAAATCGCGTGCAGCTGATTGCCAGATCGAATTCAGACTCGCGAGAATTGATACCAGCGGAAACTGCACTTCCGGCATCATTCATCACTTTGATCCGCAAACAAATTATGGCTACTTCAGCACCATGGCAAAATACTGCTGGGCTCCAAACAAGTACATGAATATTTTTGCTGTTAATTTCATTTATCCTGAAGGCATGAGTTTGCCCGACGGAGCTTTTATCGGAGGTATGTCTCCGTTTCCGCCCAGCAACACACTTACACAAGCGCTCACTGGCGGCGACACTTTGATGGATGGAGTCCTGATTCGTCAGGATTGCATTGGAACCATAGGTACAGCGACCAATATGGCCGGAATGGGACTCAATCTTGCCAATCGCACATTTACCCATGAAACCGGACATTATTTCAACCTGTATCATCCTTTCCAGTCGTTGTACGCTGCTTTAGGTGTTGACGGTTGTGGCATGCCGCCTCTCATCGAAGCCGGTGATGAAGTAGATGATACTCCTCCGGTTGCGGTTGCTTCTCAAAATACTTCGCTGTCTTGCTTCACTCCGGGCAGCAGAAATTCCTGCAATACTGACAGTCCAGATGAACCAGACATGATCGAAAACTACATGGATTATCAGTGGGGATATTGCACCAATATGTTTTCTATCGGCCAGCTTGACCGCATCAATACTACATTGATGAGCGACCGCAGAAATCTCTGGTCTTATGAAAACCTGGTCGCTACCGGTGTTCTCGACACCAATACAATTCTTTGCGAGCCCGTTGCTGATTTCCATTCCAATGCGCAAACCGTTTGTGCCGGAAGCTCGGTAACTTTCTATGATGTTTCCTATAACGGAACAGTAGCAACCCGTTCCTGGACTTTTGCAGGAGGAACTCCTGCTACTTCAGGCGACCCGGCTCCGAATATTACTTATAACACCCCGGGCACTTATGCGGTTACATTGAAAGTTTACAATGCTACCGGCGATGATTCTCTGACGCTCAATTCATTCGTAACCGTGATGGATCCGACATTGGCTACAGTTGCCCCATTGGTGGAGTCATTCGAGACAATCAGCTTTATCAATGATCTTATAATCCACAATGACACAGGTGCCGCATGGGAACAATCAGCATACGCATGTACCGGATCAAAAGCAATTTATCTGAATAATTTTGATGGTAATGTTGCTGGTAGTCGCGATAACTTTATCACGCCTGCTTATGACTTATCGGGATTGGGAGAACATTCAAAACTTCAGTTCCGCTGCGCCTATGCACCCAAATATGTAGCCGGATCAATATTGTCAGCCGCCGATACAATCTTTGATAAACTAACCGTATATTTCTCCGATGATTGTGGTGTTACCTGGATTAGCAAATTGTCACTTACGGGCAACGCGCTTGCCTCAGCAGATCCTGCAGAGACAGCTTTTTCTCCGGCATCCGAAAGCGAATGGGGAACGCATGAAATCGTTATTCCTCAAGGTACGTTGGCAGGCTATGAAAATTTGCGCGTGAAATTTGAGCTTTTCTCGAACGGTGGCAACAACATTTACATTGATGATATCAACATTCACCCGATCAGCTGGTTTGCTATTGACGAAAGTGTAATTGCAGAAAGCTTCAATATTTTTCCAAACCCGGCTGAAAGCGAGACCAATATTGCGTTTGAACTACCTGATAATTCAGATGTAAAATTGTCAGTGCTTGATATTACAGGACGCGAAATAGTTGTTCTTGAATCAGCAAATCTATCTGCAGGCAATTATCAATATCCATTAACCGCATCACAACTGAAAGCCAAGGGAAGTTATTTCATCCGGCTCGAAGTTAACGGAATGCAGATGGTGAAAACGGTGGTGTTTTGATGAATTAATCCAATTCAATTATAATCCCCGCTGAAGCTTTCAGTGGGGATTTTTTTAAATGTCAAATCCGCACAAGATCAAAACAGAAATTATTCAGGTTGGTTTTATTCGTAACTTTACACTCTATCTACATATATGAAACCAGCACATAAACCACTTCAATTTTCCGTTCTCGAAAATGACACCTTGTTGCCTTTTCTGGCTAAAGTTTTTCACGGTAAATCGCGTACGGGGCTCAAGCAAATGTTGCAGAACGGCCGCGTTTCTGTTGATGGTAAGGTGGTGAGCCGTCACGATTTTGAGTTGAACTCCGGAATGGTCGTGGTGATCGGGAAACCTGCATCAAAGCCGTCTGTGAGCATTCCTGGAATTAAAATTCTGTATGAAGATGACAGCATCATTGCCATTGACAAACCTGCAGGACTGCTGACGGTAGGCACTGAGAAGGAAAAATTGAATACCGCTTACAGCTTGTTGAGTCACTATGTGAAGACTGAGAATAAAAGCAACAAAATTTTTATTGTGCATCGGCTCGACCGCGATACATCGGGCGTGCTTGTTTTTGCGCGTAGTACCATGGAGCGCGATATACTGCAGGAATACTGGCACAATGAAAATCACGAACGCGAATATGCCGCACTGGTTTGCGGAAAAGTTGATGAGCCCAAAGGCCGCATTGAGAGCTGGCTGAAAGAAAATGCCAATCTGCAGGTTTTTTCCAGTATGAGACCGGATGACGGGCAACATGCCATTACGAACTGGGAACTGGTGCAGCAGAACGATGATTTCAGCTTGCTCAAAGTAACCCCCGAAACAGGCCGCAGAAACCAAATCCGCGTGCATCTGTGCGACATCGGTTTTCCGATTGTAGGCGATCGCCGCTATGGGAACGGGCAGAACCCTATTGGAAGACTGGGATTGCATGCTACATTGCTGTCGTTTGTTCATCCGCAAAGCGGTAAAGTGATGCAATTTGAATCTCCGGTACCGGGGAGTTTTATAAGAATGGTCAAATAGTAATAATGAACGATTTTGTACGGTTTGAGATTTTGAAACTTGTTCATATCAGAGTTTATCTGTTATTGTTTCTATTTCTTGGAGCAGCAACGCCATTTGTATTGATGCAATCAATTCCACTTACCGAAAACCAGGTTGCTGGGTCTGCCACAGCCTTGATTGCGCTGACTCTGACATACTTGTTTTTATTCAATCGTTATAAAATATGCGGGTATCTGAGAATGTATGAGGATAGAATTGAGTATTACAATCTGAATAAAGAAATTGAAATTGTATGTCCGGTTTCGGAAATGCGTTCTTTAAAATTACGGGTAAATGGGACTCATGATCAGAATTTTAAAATACCCTATGAACAATCAAATCTGAATTATAGCAATGCAAAGAAGGCTGTTAGCAGAATAGTTTTAACTTCATCAACAAGAATATTGAAAAATAAGATCAGGACTAAGGGTTATTCCTATGAGTTGCTAATAGAAATTCTCGAAGGATATCGAAAAGACGGAATCGATGTTAAATACACAATTTTCAAGTGATATATGGACATTTGTTTTCATGTGAAGTGATTTGTTACTTTTGTGTTTAGTATTGATTGACAATTAATCGTTGCTTTTTTCTGAAAAACATCCAAAATGGAAACAATTTTATTTATCCTCATCGGGATTGCTGTTTTAAACATCGTTTTGCTCTTTGTTTTTCGTCCGAAGCAGCAACAAACCGATGTTTCATCAAAGATTGATCTGTTTTCAGCATCGCTTCAGCGAGTCGAGACAGGGCTTAAAGATGATTTTCAGCGCAACCGCGAAGAGAGCGGAAAGCTTTCGAAAGAAAACCGGGACGAACTCAGCAACTCGCTGAAAGAATTTAAAACGGAGATGAGCGAGACGCTCAGATTGATTACCGAAGAAAATCGCAAAGCATTGGAAAAGCTCACTGCAACGGTTGAGCAGAAGCTTATATTATTGTCGGAACAATCGGGTAAAAATGCTGAACAGCAACGCGAAGCATTGGAGAAATCGATCAAAGGTTTTCAGGAATCATTTGACAAAAGCGTGCAATCGTTTAACGAAGTGCAGCGCGAAAAATTTTCACAGCTCGAAAGCCGGCAGAACGAATTGGTTGTGAATACTGAAAAGAAACTTGAATCTATCCGCGTTACTGTTGAAGAGAAGCTTGAAAAAACGCTCAGCGAGCGGCTTGGACAGAGTTTTGAAACGGTTGGAAAACAATTGATTGAAGTGCAGAAAGGACTTGGCGAAATGCAATCGCTTGCGCAGGATGTTGGTGGTCTAAAAAAAGTATTAAGCAACGTGAAGGATCGTGGCGGAGTAGGCGAGATTCAACTCGAAATGCTGCTTGAGCAAATTCTGGCTCCTGAGCAATACGCCGCCAACGTTAAAACAAAAGCGGGTTCCAACGATCTGGTTGAATTCGCCGTTAAACTTCCGGGGAAAGATGATTTGAATTCAGTCGTGTACTTGCCTATTGATGCCAAGTTCCCGCGCGATGTGTATGAAAAAGTGGTTGACGCCTACGATAAAGGTGAACCCGCAGTCATTGATGCTGCCAACAAGGAGCTTGAAAACACCATAAAAAAAATGGCAAAAGACATCCGCGACAAATACATCGATCCGCCGCACACCACTGACTTTGCCATTATGTTTTTACCATTCGAAAGTATTTATGCCGAGGTAATTCGCAGATCTCATTTGCTTGAACAGCTTCAACGTGAATTTAAAATCACTGTGACCGGACCAACAACACTTGCGGCCATACTCAACAGTTTGCAAATGGGATTCCGCACGCTGGCAATTCAAAAACACAGTGGTGAAGTGTGGAAAATTCTGGGTGCAGTGAAAACGGAATTCGAAAAATTTGGCGGCTTACTTGAGAAAGCACAGAAACACATTAGCAATGCTGGCGAAACCCTCGATCAGCTGAAAGGAACCCGCACGCGCGCCATTCAGCGCCAATTGCGCGATATACAGGTGTTGCCCGGTGTTGAAGAAGCGGATGTAACAGAAATCACGGCTGGTGACGATGAATAGTTTCTGAATATCTGTGAAATATAAAAGCCATCTGATTTTTAGTTCAGACGGCTTTTTAATGAAATTCAATAAACTTCAGAATCCAAATGCAACTCCGATATTCACACCAAGCCAATCGACATCAGCGTTATCAGCCATAACATAATTCCATTTTAATTCACCGGTTACAGCCAGATTGTCATTGATTTGATAAGCAATGCCGGCTTTGGGTGCAATGCCGAAATACAATTCGGAATCTTTCATTTCTGAGCTGCCGATCTTCCATTTCAGACTGTAGTTGTACAAACCGATGTCTGTGCCGAGATATGGCCTCAATGGGGCTTCCTGCAAATAATATTCAACCAACGCTGTGATAGGCATCATTGAGCTGGATATGTCATCCCAGTCTGTGCCGAAGTGATGATAGCCCAGGTTGAGTCCAAAGGCCACATCGTCGGTAACAAAATACTTTCCACTGAAATTTAAGCCAAACCCCATGTTGTAGCCATCTGCAAAATCTCCCAAAGGGAATTGTGGCCCGACCTGGAGACCAACCTGCACCTGTGAATAACCTGCAGATGCTATCATGCTGAACACGACCAATGCGAAAATTCTGATTTTTTTCATGATGAATGTTTTTAATACTGCAATATTATTAATTATTTGCTTAATAGATTTTGTATTTTAGCAAAAAAATCATGAGATTCTTACTTCTGTTATTTTGTACTATGATGTCAGCATTTTCTGCACAATCACAATCTGTGATACAGCTTCCAGCGCCGGTTAAGACTGGGGGGAAACCATTGATGGAGGTCTTGAATGAACGGATTTCCGGACGCGAATTTCTTGACTCGGCCATGTCGGAGCAGCAGATAAGCAATTTACTTTGGGCTGCTTACGGAATAAACAGAAGTGAGTCTGGAAAGCGCACAGCGCCCTCTGCCCGCAACATGCAGGAATTCGATATTTATCTTGCCCAAAAAAAGGCAATCTATAGCTGGAAATCCGACAGCAATCAGCTGGTATTATTAAAGGCTGGCGATTTTCGCGGCCGCATCGGTCGTCAGGCATTTGTGGCATCAGCATCGCTCGTGTTGATTTTTGTTGCAGATTATGATCGTATGGGAAAGATGGAAGACGCCACAAAAGATTTTTACAGTGCTGCCGATTGTGGCTATATCAGTCAGAATGTGTATTTGTTTGCCGCGTCCGAAAATCTGAGCACGGTTGTTTTGGGTTCTGTTGAGCGCGAATCAGTTGCCCTTTTGCTCGGACTGAAAGAATCGCAAAAAATAGTATTTGCGCAACCGGTTGGATTCAAACTAATTAAATAGATTAAAAGTCTGTTTAAAAATGATGCAGCATACAAAAACAACATCCCACCGTCCGAAAGCGACAACGGAGCTGAAGGACATAGAACCGTTGTTTTTGCTGTTGTTACGACGGTTCCATGTTCCGGCTTATGTTTTATCGTTTAGTCTCAATAGGCAGCCGGAACGGTGGAATGTCGTAACAATGAGCAGTTTTCAGACTGTCTCTAAGCGATTGTCCTTAAATTCAACCCGTTTGTAGTGACTTTTGAATTAATGGGCGGAAAGCTTATTTATGCGCAGTCAATTTGATTAAATTTGCGCTTGATGAGAAATTACTTTTTATTACTGATCCTGACGCTTCTGCCTGCATTGATTTCTGCTCAGGTAAAAAACACTGTTGCTGTTCGCACAATCGTCGCACCTGTAATTGATGGTGACATAAGCGATGATTGTTGGAATATTTCATCGCCAGCAGATAAGTTCTTGCAGAAAAGTCCTTTCTATAACCAGCCTGCAACGCAGCAATCCGAAGTCAGGGTGCTTTTTGACGACAATGGAATTTATTTTGCAATCCGTTGTTACGACAGTGCTTCCGACAGCATTCTGCGCCAGCTGGGAACGCGTGATGAGGACTTGAATGCTGACCGTTTCAACGTGAAAATTGATCCGTACAACAATCATCTCGACGCTTATGTTTTTGGAGTGTATGCATCGGGGCCGCAGGCTGACAGCCGTTTTCAGGATGCAGCATTCAATGCGGTCTGGAAAAGCGAATCAAAAATTGATGACAAAGGCTGGACGTCTGAAATGTTTATACCTTATAGCGCTTTAAGATTTCCGAAATCAGATGTGCAGTTGTGGGGAATACAGTTCGAGCGCCTGATCAGACGTTCGCGCGAAACCAGTCAGTGGGCACTCGAAGAGCAGAATGCCTCAAATGTTCAATTGCTGTGGGGCACACTGAGCGGCATACAGGGCATTGATCCGCCGGTGCGTTTGTCTTTAAATCCATATGTATCTGCTTCTGTTTCGCATTTTCCGCATCATGATGAACATGTGGATGACTACTCGAGGAACTTTGGTGGCGGGCTCGATCTCAAAGCCGGACTAAGCGAAAGCTACACAATCGACATGACGCTTCTGCCCGATTTCAGCCAGGTACAGAGCGATGACATCATTAATAATCTTTCCGCCTTTGAAACTCAATACGAGGAGCAGCGCATGTTTTTCAAAGAAGCAGTTGATCTTTTTCAAAAAGGAAATTTATTTTATTCGCGTCGTATAGGTCGCATGCCACGCGGTTTTTTCGATATTTATTCGCAACTTGATTCAGGCGAAACTGTTATTTCAAACCCTTCTCAGTCGCAACTGGTCAACGCTTCAAAAATCTCTGGTCGCGGAAATAATGGCCTTGCAGTTGGATTTTTTAATGCCGTTACCAGGAATACCTATGCTGAAATCCGCACTGTTGGCGGAGATACACGAAGAGTACTTACCGAACCTTTTGCGAATTACAATATACTGGTTGTAGATAAGGAATTTAAAAACAGTAATTCCTTTTACATCATCAACAACAATGCTTTGCGTGAACGCGTGTATCAGAGCAGTAATGTGACAGGTGCAGGTACAGGAATTTTTCTCAGAAAAAAAACATTTAAACTGTCATTCAATACTGCTGTCACTCAAAATGATACGACGCTGTTTTCAGAACGTGCACTTGATCGTGCCGGACTGGCTCATGCCACCTCATTTTCAAAAGTTCGCGGAAACTGGACATGGACGCTTGGACAGAGTACACGGAACAGCCGATTCGACTATGATGATATGGGTATTATGTCGATGAACAATTATCAAAGCTACACGTTCTCATCGGCCTATGCCTGGTACAATCCTGCAACGTGGCTGAAGGAAATCCGAATGAATAATTATCTTGAATCTTCCTACAGACTCTCAACGGGTCGTTCAATCGGAAGTGAGGCAATGATTCGTTTCAGCCTGCTCACCATGAAGCATCATTTTTATATCTGGGGCGGATACGAACATTCACTGACCCGGGCGTATAATTATTATGAATCGAGAAATCCCGAAATGCCTTATTATGAGCCACACTGGTCATATGCGTACCTTGGTTTTTCCAGCTCTTACAGCAAACCATTTGCACTGGATGGTGATTTCTCTTTTGTAAGTGTTCCCTACGATGACTCATATGCCATCAATATTGCGCTTTCTCCATTTTTGAAAATCGGAAATCGTTTTCAATTGCGTTACGAAGTTGGCACAGAAAACACACTTCGCAGTGTTGGTTATGCTGGAACAGATACACTTGGAATGCCGCTTTTTGGCGTGCGCGATGTAGTGACTGTGAACAACACTCTTTCGCTTACGTATGTCATCCGCAACTATATGCCAATTACATTGCGCGTTCGGCATTATTACAACGAAGGCCGCTATGACCGCTACATGACACTCGATGAAACCGGAGAACCTTTTATTGCAGCAAACGCTGACTACAACCACGATTTCACCTTCAATGCTTTCAATGTTGATTTTGTTTATTCATGGCAGTTCTCTCCGGGCAGCTCTCTGAGCCTGATCTGGAAGACCGGCATTCAAACAGAACTGCTGCCTACGCACATGAATTATTTGCAGAATTTTCGCCACACCCTCGACAGCGATCAGTTCAATTCACTCACGCTGAAAGTGATTTACTATTTGGATTATCAGCAGGTGAGAAAGCACAAGGCTTAGGATATGGAATCGTTGTTATTGAATCTGTTACGACGATTCCATATTCCGGCCGAATATTATCCCTCGAAGGGTTCTGAACCCTTCGAGGGATTTCGAACCGGCCGGAACGATGGAATATCGTAACGATTGTAACGCCTGTCAATTAACGCCTGTGCACACGCAGTTTCAAAGAATTTGTCTATTTTTACACATCAAATTTCTTTGTATGAAACGAATTATTTTTGTTCTTTTTGTTGGTCTATCCCTCACTTCATGCCACATAGGGCGTATGGTTGTTTATAATGTAGCCGATGTGAATGATTACAAAAAATCGCCTCAGATTCCATTACGCAAAGCTGACAAACCATTTGTATTTGCTGAAAAACTTCTACCCGAGCTCGATACAGCTGCTTTTCCGAAACGCTTCATAACTGAAGATGAAAAAATTACCGGTTGGGAATCTTTATTTTCAGAAACAAAAACGACTTCATTTCTTATCATCAAAAACGACACGATAAAATACGAGAAATATTTTCTAGGCAGAGATGAAAACAGCATATTCACTTCGTTTTCGGCAAACAAATCCTTTATCTCAGCGTTGGTAGGGATTGCCATTGATGAAGGAAAAATTTCTTCGGTAAAAGACCCCATCACAAAATATCTCACTGAGTTTAAAAATCCAGGATTTGAAAAAATTACCATTGAGCATCTTCTCAACATGGAATCTGGGATTCGCTTCCGCGAGAATTATTTCAACCCTGTTGCAGAAATTGGCAAATACTACTATGGGAAAAATCTGAAAAAATATGTCACAAACCTGAAGGTGGAAAAAGACCCGGGGACTGTATTTGAATACAGAAGTATCAACACACTTTTGCTGGGAATGATTGTAGAAAAAGCAACCGGAACTTCGCTTGACAAGTATTATCAGGATAAACTCTGGACGCCGCTGGGAATGGAATGCGACGCCACCCTGAACACCGATTCCAAAAATGGTAATCAGATAAAATGTTATACGGGACTGAATGCCAGAGCTTGTGATTATGCAAAGTTCGGACGACTGTATCTGAACAAAGGCAATTGGAATGGGAAGCAGATTGTTACCGAAGAATGGGTAATGTCAACCATTACACCCGTTGTAAAAGAGCGTTCTTCGGTGTATTACAAATATCAGTGGCGAATCGACAATGCAGGTAATTACTGGGCTGCAGGACTTTTGGGCCAGTATGTTTTTGTAAATCCCCAACACAAAGTAATAATTGTCCGCACTGGAAAAAAAGATGGTTCGGTGAACTGGCCTACACTGATGGCCCATATTTCGAAAAAGATCTGACATGCCGAAAATCGGGATCCTATCTGACACGCATGGCTCTCTGCCAGATTCCGTGAGCGATTTTTTTGCCGGATGCGACGAAATCTGGCATGCCGGCGATGTAGGCAATCGCACTGTTTTGGAGCAGCTTGCGTCAATAGCTAATGTAAGAGCCGTGCATGGAAATATCGACGGACAGGATGTTCGTCATGTCGCTAATGATCATACTTTTTTTATCTGTGGCGGAAAGCGGGTGTTGATGAAACATATCGGAGGCCGCCCCGGAGCTTATACTCCTGAAACACGCGAACAAATCAGGTCTTTGCGTCCCGATATATTTGTGTGCGGGCACAGCCACATTCTGCTGATTAAGTTCAATAAAAAAGATAATCTGCTGCACATAAATCCCGGCGCAGCCGGCAGCAGTGGCTTTCATAAAATGATTACGCTGCTCCGTTTTCAGATAAACGAAGGAAATATTTCGGCAATGGAATTGTGGGAGAAGCCGCGCAAACAGGCTACCTGAGCCGGTCAGCTGCACGGACTTTCATCTCATCTTTTTTAATGGCTTTGTTTGCAAAAACAAGCATTACCATGCTAATCAGCGGCATTAGGATTCCTATTTCCTTGTAATATGCATTGCCATGAACAGCATTGGCCAATTGCTCGGGAACAAAAAACATGGCGCCAATGAGCAAACAGTTGAGAATAAAAACAAACGCATTGAAACGCATCTGACGAATGCGGTTTTTATACAAAAAGATGGAGATCAGAAAACTAACGACGGTGATAATTCCTGCAAACAAGATCAATAAAGGATTGTAAACGCTTGCAATAAACGAATCACCCTCGCAGGCATGCAGGTAAAGATACCCGGCGCCATCTTCGGCAAGGACTCTTGAAAAGGGAATAAAAATCATAGCCAGGATGGCAAGAGCTCCACCAAGCAGATAGAGTGACTGAATTCGCTGTATCATGGTTTCAAATTTTGACAAAATTAGGAATTTTTCATTCCATAAGCAAATGAAGAATTTCAGGCGATTTCAGTGTGGCTGTTTCAGGAAAATGAAATCTGAAATACATAAGCATTGCCTGAAAAATATTTTTCAGAGATCGTGATGGGATGCGGGTTTCGGATGGGGAATTCGCATCAGACGAAATAATTTCTTTCAGGAAACCGGAATCAGTCAGATTCAATGCGGCCTGCGTAGTTCCGGGTACAAAACCTTTATCAAGCGTGAAAATCAGGGGCTCTTCGGAATTTCCCTGGGAGCCAATGCCAAAACCCAGCAGTGATACCAGTTCAAAGCCGAACCGGACCGGATATGTGGCTGGCAGATTTTTGCTTTCGTTAATAAAGTGAATGCTTTGCTCCATGAAATTAAAAATCTCCTCACTCATCGATTCCTCGCGGATATATCTCATTGCGCATTCGGCCATGAATGTGGCCATGGCCTGACGTCTGAAATCGAACGATCCTGAGCGTGGCACATAATCAAGCGAAAGCGATTTTATTTTCGGAAGCTTGCCGCTTAACCCGCTTATATATTCGCATTCGGCAATACTGAGCGGATAAGAAAGAAAAGGATATTTGTTCCGGTTGTTTTTCAGATACGAAGCAATAAAAAAAGTCCGGAGCCCATCTTCGGTCAGGCATTTGATGATTAAACCGCTGTCGCCGTATTTAACGGTGTGTAGAACAATGCAACGAACAACAGCAATCATAATTAATGATAAAACATAAGTTTGGTTGCGCGGGTTACCGAACCGTCATCGTTGGTTACAAAAACAAGATAAACACCGGTTGCCGGCCGGTCTCCGTTCATGTCAATGCAGTTCCACACCGCTTGTCCGCCTAGTGCTCGCGTTTTGTATATGAGTGTTCCAAACACATCGGTGATGGAAACCCATCCGTTTTCGATAAGGCCTGATACAGAAACATAGCCATTGAAATCGCTCATCACTGGATTTGGGAACACCAGCACCGAATCAAGCGATGCTTTAGCAACTGTTGCCATGCCGCGGTAAGAAATAATGCCGCTTGCTGTCGCAAAAAACACTTCGCCACTTTCAGGAATAATGGATATCCCGTTTATATCATCAGACAGCAGCGGTGAGTTGGTGGATGTGAAGTGGCAGATTTCTTCAGTTCCATCTTCACTCAGCAGAAAAACGCCTGCTTTTTCAGTTCCGACCCACTTGCGGTTTGCTCCATCAACAGCTATGCATTTAACCTTTTCTGATTCCAGAAGAGGCTGAACAAAACCGCCAACGTCAACAAGAATCTGCTGAGCATCATAATTGCCACCTTCAAATACATTAACCGGATCGTAGATTACAGCAATGCCAGCATCTGTTCCAATCCATATTTCATTATCGTGATCGGCAGCAATGCTATACACTCCAAGGCTTGGCAATGCCCCATATCCTTCCGATGTAGTGAGTTTTTTGTACTGATCGTCCGACGTTACATCGATGGTGTTATTGTCGTCGAAAACAAAGATTCCTTCATTGCGGGGCAAGGCAATCCACTTGTAGTTATTCTGATCAATAACCGGACTGGTTGCCGAGCTGAAAGAATATGCCGAAGAAAAAGTAAATGTTTTGAATTGGCCGTTGGCTTTTCTTACACTGAGAAACTTATTGTTTCCCGTAGTTGCAATCCACAGATTACCATCAGAATCAAAAGTAAGTCCGGCAACATTTACACGATCAGGCGAAGCGCTTACCGGCGAAAGAATGCTATTTGATTCATCGTAGACAGTTGTCATTACCCCATCATTGAATTCGATTAGTCCGCCGCCGAACGAGCCGGCAAAAATATGACGGGGATCCGTAGGAACCGTCTGCACTGTGACAAGATCGGATATTGTATCCAGGCCATCTGTAATATAACCATAATAGAATTCCCAGTTTTCGTTGTTGAAAACCGAAATCTCGGCAGGGCGGTATAAACTGATCCACGATTCATTGTATCCTCCTGGAACGGTAGAAATATTGTTTCCATTTACGGCAAGACTGAAAGAATTAGTTGAGAAGGGCCCCTCTGGTCGCAGAATCATGCTGTTCCAATAACCCCATGTTTTAAGCAGTCCGTAGTTTTGATCACCAACAAACAGAAATCCGTCCGTAGTAAATTCTGCTTCATTTGGATTTGGGACAAGGCTGTTGTATTGAAAAACGGAACCCAATGAATTCAAATCCGTATCAAATACCTGAAGAAAGCTATAGCCACAAACCACCAGTTTGTTTTCAGACACATTCAGTCCTCGGTTTTCGACGCCGGCAAATGGTGTAAATTTCTCCCAACTATTTCCATCGTGATAGTAAACAGTATCAGCGTCGAACATCTCGAGCGAAAAAGTTGTGAAAAGCTTGTCGGAAAACACTTCCAGGTCTGTGTAATTTCCATTGGGAACAGGCACATTCATTTTGCTCCAGTTGCCAAAGTAAGCCAGGTTAGAACTATTTAAATCGGCCTTGTAAATACCTTCATCGGAAGATGCGAAAATCGAATCTCCATAAAACTCAATGTCTTTTACATTCACCTGAGCACCATTATCTCCGATGTAGTACGTGTCCTTAATTTCTTTTTTTGGAATATCTATAACAACAATCCCAAAACCGCAGCACAGGTATGCAAAGCGACTACTGATCACAACATTGTTGATGGTTTTGTTTCCGGGAATGCTCTTTCTTTTTATGTCAGGTAAATTAAAAACGGTGCTGTCAGGAAGTATCAGGTCTATGTTTGTGTTTGAATAGCCAACAACAAGTGTTTTGTATGTTTTTGAATATTCGATGGACGAAATGCCGATATCGCTTAATCCCTGGACGGTAGAAAAGCGGACAATTTCCCAAGTTAAAACATCGTAATAAAAGAGCGAATATGGAGTGGCAGCATAAATGAGGTCATCAGTAACAGCTACATCGGTTACAGTTGAGTATGGAAGATGATCGCGCCATTCGCCAACAGCCACTCCCTGCGCGGAAATCAGGCCTGTCAGAGTGATCTGAAAATATATCAGCAGAAGTATTCTTCTCATATGAGCAAAAGTAATGATTTTTGCCTATTAACTTTAAAAGCGCTTTTTTATTGCCCTGAAAGTGTTTCCCGTCAAGGAATTCATTTTTCTAAAACTGACCAGAAAAACACCGGTGAAAATCAGTATGGCGGCAATTACTTTTGGTAAGTCCAGAACTTCCAAGCCTGTGTAGATTCCAATGGCTCCGCTGATTACTGGTTGCATGTAAATATATGCACCAACGGTGCCGCTGCTAAGATATTTAATTCCGAAAACGGTGAGTAGATAAGTAAGAAACGTTGTCCCAACCACTACATAAACAAGCGCCATCCACATTTCGGGCGGCATTTGCAATTGCGTCAATTCCGCTGCAGCATTAAAACTGAATGGAATAAATGCCAGCATGCCGGCAAAAAATATCCAGAATACCACACGCAATGGATCATGGCGTTGCATGAGCGGTTTGGCAAGAACGAGATATGCGCTGTAAGCTGTAATGTTGACGATAATAATGATGTTGCCGCGCAGGTGGTCCGAACTCCACGAAATACTTTTTCCATGAAGTGTGAGCCATACAGCTCCGGCCAATCCTACAATAATTCCGATAACCTGCATTGTTGTTGAGCGCTCGCGGATAATGAAAAAAGCAAGAATTAAAACCACAACAGGGCTGATGGTGTGCAACAGAGCCGCTTCTACGGGCGTAGTCAAATTAAGCCCGGTGAAAAACATGAATTGATTGATAGTAACACCCAGGATTCCACAAATAAATATCAGAACCCATTCTTTGAATACAAACCGGCTCTTTTTGGTAAAAGGAAGCAGGAACGCAAACAGTATTGTCGCTCCTACGGTGCGGCAAATGATGATCTGAGCCGGAGTCATAAAGTCGGGCATCAGCGATTTGGCGATCCAGTAGTTGGCGCCAAACAATAATCCCGAAATGATCAGAGCTACATGCGCAAGCCGCGTTGAGGAATTCATGGGACAAAGATAATCAGGAACTTTTCATGGAGTGATCATTAGTGAGCGATTTCAGTTTTCTTTGGCGCAGCGTAAGTGCTGAATAAATGTCTTTGCAAGTTTTGCATCAAGCATTGAAAACGCAAAACAACGCTTACCAAGATCTTTCAACGAGGCACCAATGTGGTAAAGTCTTTTATTGTCTATTAGCAAAAAGCGGTCATGAGCAGAGCTGGAAATATTTATTTCAACAGGTGGATATTGGCTATTGTATTTGTCAATGTCTGTTTGCAGCGCAGCGCTGACTTTTTTCAGATAAATGCGCGCGATAGTATCATGCCGTCTTTTCGAAAGCAGCATCAATACTGATGCATCTACATAGTGGTCCCAGAGCTCAATCGACTTTTCTGCAGATTGAATCAGGTCAGACACAAAAGCCCACGCATCAAAGATCTGACCTTCGAAGAAGATACCTTGTTTTGGCGTGACAGAACCAGATTCCATAGCAGAGAACACTTTTTCGATTTTCAGGTCTGTTTCCGATTGTTTTTGTTCCAGAACACTTACGCGGCTCAGTATGGTTTTATTTGAAATAAGGAATTTTCGCATTTCAACAAATGCACTTATAATCAGGATGCTTACTTGCGCTGCTATTTCACTGCGTAAAACTGTTGCCAGCATTGCCACTCCTTGTTCCGTAAATGCATACGGATTCGATGCTGAATGTTTTAATATCGACAACCGGTCACAATTTGTGACCAGTTCAGTGAGTTCGTAATCAGTTAGTTGAAAACGCCATTGTGGGGGAAAGCGATTCAGATTTCTTTTTACCGATTGATTCAACACTTTTGTGCTGATTTGATATAATTCAGCGAGATCGCGGTCAATCATCGTCTGTTCACCCCTAATTGAAAATATGCGGTTTTCGATTTCGTTTATTTGTATTATTTCCATGGCGTTTTCCATCGTTTTTATAGTGTTTTTAGGCAGTCAGTATATTTTCTCTGAATCCGGTAATCACTTTTTGGTCCATCAGCGAAAATGCAAAACAACGTTTCCCCAGA
>MEOQ01000035.1 GCA_001769275.1 Bacteroidetes bacterium GWF2_43_63
ATCCGTACGCAGTATAACCAGAAAATCACTGAATATTTACAGGCTCTGAAACTGTCGCACTAAAATGGACAAGTCAGGAAACACTCAGGATGACAGCGGCGGAGCTCAGAGTAACAGGAGCTGGGATCAGGGTGAAATCTGGAGTTGTCGTAAAATATGCAGAAATTATTCGAATTATTTCTGACAAAAAACGGACACTGATTGGCTGACATCAATGGTAGTTTCAGCGCCGGTGAAAAACGGCCGGTTCATTTCAGTATGTCCAGCCGGGAAACCAAACATCAGCGGAAAAGAAAATTCACTCAACTGATCGCGGATGATTTCTTCGGCATTTTTTCCAAAAGGAATTTCATTGTCGTGCATCTCGCTCATGGTGCCGATGACAACGCCGGCCAGATGATTAAAAACGCCTGCACGTTTTAATGCAAGGATCATGCGGTCGATGTGATAGAGATATTCATCCAGGTCTTCGAGAAATAATATTTTTTCATGCACATCCGGAAACGAGGCGGAACCAAGCATTGAATACAACACACTCAGATTTCCTCCGACAAGAATGCCTTGTGCATTTCCGACTCTGTTGAACGGATGTGTCGAAATGCGCATAGATATTGGCTTTCCCGTAAGTGCTCCGAGCAATGATGAAAAATTGTCCGCGTATTCGTTTTGACCAAAATGCACTGCCATATCGGAATGTAGCGCTGGAAGGGCGTTACAGGCATACTGATGATTGAGAAGCACCGTGAAATCGCTGAAACCACACAGCCATTTCGGATGTTGCAACAACGCGTTCCAGTTGAGCTGATCAACAATCCGGGCGGCACCATATCCTCCGCGAACCGCTATGATTGCTTTTACTTCTGGATTTGCAAATAAGTCGTTCAGCGCTGAAATCCGCTCTGCATCACTTCCGGCGAATTGATTATCGGCCAGAGTCAGGTTTGACGCACGCACCACTTTAAAACCGTTTTCAATCAAATATTGCTCGAATGGTTCGTAATCTGCAGGTTGTACTTTTCGCGATGGTGCGACAATCGCAATGGTGTCGCCGGTTTTCAGAAACGGAATTTTCATTTCTGTTCAGTTTTATGCGGGTCGAAGCCGCATTTAATCATGAGACGATTGTACCACTGAACACCATATTTACGAATCAAGGGGACTTTCACAAATTCCAGAAGCCGCACTCGTTCTTTCTTTCCAACGATAAATGCATCTTCGCAAATACGCCAGCGATGCAATAAAAGTTTATCGAATGCACCATCCTCGATCACGCGAATTGGATATAAATGACAGGAGATTGGTTTCTGAAAATCAATTTTCCCTTCATTGAAAAGCTTCTCGAAAACGCAGACGGTATGCCCGTTTTCCCAGATCAGATAAATGCATTCTTCGTTAGGTTTGAGCGGCGTTACCATCTTTCCGGACATATCATAATCGAATGAACCGATGTCGTTCATGACTTTCTTACCAGCGTCATCCATCGACGGAAGAATGGTTTCAGTTATATCTTCAATGAAGCTGATTTCTTCTTCAGTGAGCGGAGCTCCGGCATCGCCTTCGACACAGCAATCACCATGGCATATTTCGAGCGGACAGCGAAAAAAAACGTCTTTCAGTTCGTCAGATACAACAACATTTTCAATGATCATCGCTTAAAATTTTCCAGCAAGTACAAAAACCGTTTTAATTTTATCGGTGTATCCATCCGAAGCAAAAATATCAGCAAAAATGACATAGATTCCGATCGGTGCCGTTTCTCCATTTTCGGTTTTTCCATCCCACGAAATCACGCCTTCAGGACCAATGGGTGCATTTTCCATAATGTTTTTGATGAAGCGTCCGTTGCTGTCGAAAATTTTCATATTACAGACGATGCCCGTATGCTCGAATTGCCATGCGATATTCAGTACATCATTGTAGCCATCGTTGTCGGGTGAGAAAGATTCAGGTGACACGGTGATATTGCTTCCACCCTCGTATTTCGAATACTGGCTGTTTTTATATCCCGGTGTTCCGTAATTAACTGTTGATGCAGCGCTGTGCCAGTTGGTAGAATCGGAGGCCGGACGATCGAAATCAATTCGCTCCAACGAAACACCATCGACTGATTCAAGAATGGGATCCTGCATATCGACGTTGTATTCGAGTATATCGAGTGTTACACCGGCCGCTGTTGCCAGCACCACAATTCCGCTCTCGTTTGAATACGCAGGCATATCCAACATATTAAGAACCTGATTGGGCGCAATCGGATCATAATAATTAATTACTTCATCCACCATTTCGGTAAAAGCAACATATTCGCCCGGGAACAAAATATAACCGTATGGAGCTACATAGGCCTGATCATCGAGCTGCAGCGAATCATTCAGCGTGGCGAGTGTCACAAAACGGAGATCAATTATTTTGTTGGTTCTGTTCATGATTTCAACATAATCATCAACACCAGTCACAGGATCATACAACACTTCATTGATAACAATATCGCCAACTTCAAGTGAATCTGCAATGGCAAATCGCACGCTGCTGCTTACTGGAAGCGGATTTCCAACACAATCGGTTAGTGTATCCGTAAGAGAAACGGTGTATATAGTTCCGTACTGCACCGGTTGATCGAGATACAGAACGACCGACTGATACTGCGGTGCCAAGCCAACAGGAACGCCAAAAACAGACAATCCGTTGCTGATGGTGTAGTTTGCCGGATTCAGAACTGTGGAGCTATCCATTGGCTCGCTGAACCAGATGCGCACTGTGCTGTCGTTTTCGAGCGATGCACGCAGGAGTTCAGGATTTACCACGTCGCTGTTCAGAGCATTTACACTGTTGAGTGCGCCAGGAGTACCGCCTTTGTTGTCATTCGAAGCTGTCCAGTTATACTTTCCGAGACATGGATTTAGCGGATCGATTTGTTCCACTGACCACCCGCCATCAGCCTTGAACGAGTTATTGTACCAGTCTTCGGTGAACTCAGCAAACGACAATACGGAATATGTCGGACTAAGCAAAGATACATTCACTCCAGTATTGGAGACAGAAAACGAGGTAAACACATGTGTATTCCCATAACCTTCAAAAAGTGTCTGAGCTGCATCGTCGCACAGAATCAGGTATCCGTGCGGGTCGACAGAAACATCGCCAATTATTTTATCCGTAGTACCGATACGCAGGATGTAATTTTTCAGATTGATTGGAAGTGCAGTTGTGTTGTACAATTCAACATATTCGTATTCGGGCAGCATCACAACCGGAGAAGGGTCTGCCATTATTTCATTAATCACAACATCGAATGCAAGCGGCTCATAGTGCGCAAAAGGAATGATCTGCGCTGCCATTGGATTTCCACTGAGATCTTCAACATCAGAAACCGTGAGGTTATACATGATGCCATCAATGATTGGACTCCCAAGAATCAAATGAACCAGCGTGGCATCGGTACCGTCGGGCGTTGCCACCAGCGGACTGCCGATACCGATATCGATTGAATAATGCGAGGTCATTGAAGCAGATGCGGAACTCACAAATTCATCAAAATAAACATCAAGATTTGTTGGTCCGACAAATTCCACTTTCAATACTGAAGGCGGCACTGTATCAACCTGTACCGGCCCGGCATAGAAGTCATCGTAATAGAATTTCGTAACGTTTGAAACGGTATATTGAGAATAAATTCCGAAATACGATGAGCCAGAATATGTCACATCATTAGCCGTTCCCTCAACGGCAAAATTATCACCACCGAGGGTGTCACTCATCAACGTCCAGTTTCCAGCATTGTCGCGTTTGACTTTGATGCGCATTTCGTTGGTGGTTTTATTCAGATTGGCCACCGTTCCTGTAATGAGAACAGCATGTGTATTGCCATCCTGCCGCACCAGGTGAAGGCGGTCAACTCCTCCGTTTGACATTGCAACATAATAGCCAGACAGATTGGCAGTAAGCACATCCGAATCCGACACAAGATACACCCTGCCGAAATTACTGCTGCTGGGGTTAAAACTCATTTTAGCCCAGAAAATCCACTCCATGCTATCGGTAAGCGTAACATTGAATGGAGTTGACAGATAAGTAGTATCCGGCACCGTATTGGTGGACTGCAAACCAGGGTGCATAGCCGTTGGAATCGCAGTTGACGTTGAGATAATATAATTGGCTGCATCACCGCTCCAGACAGGATTTGAAGTAAAGTTGCCATCGGAGAAATTGTCGCTCAGCTGCGCATTTGTTACGAAGGAAGCGAACATCAGAAGAATAAAAATCGAGCGCATAATTTGGAATTATAGCGTAAATATAGGAATTAAAAATTAAAAGTGTTGATTAAACGGAAATTTTAATCCGACTTTATTTTAAGAGTATTTCAAAAAGGAACCACTGATATTCAATATTTAGGTCTGCTTCTGCAATAAATCTATTCTGAATTTTCATGTTTTTGTACCGCAACTGAACTGCTTCAGCCTTTAAGACACTGTCTAAAAACAGTTCATTGTTACGACATTCCACCGTTCCGGCAAACATCTATGTTGAAAATTGATAATGATGCCGGAACATGGAACCGTCGTAACAACAGCAAAAACAACGGTTCCATGTCCTTCAGCTCCTACGGTGCTTTCGGACGGTGGAATGTTGTTTTTGCATCCGAGATTATTTTTAGACAGACTTTAAAGAATGGTGTTTAGACGAAATAAATTCAGGTGCGAATTTTATCTTTAATACCGGATTACAAAACATCATTTTTTCTCAAAAAAATAATTCAGAAACAATTCGTGTCCCTCGGCAGAAACAGACAATAAGTTTGAGGATGTTTTATCATAGGCATAACCAAACTGGAAGCGGCCAACACGCAAACCGGCATGATAGATCAGCGTGTATATATCAGAGCTGCTCATGCGATAATAAGCGCCGGCAAAAACATTGTTATATACAAAGTCAAAACCGAGGGTACCTCGTACAGTATTACTTTCCATTGTCAGATACAGCAACGGTGTTATCCCGATTCCCTCATGTTTCTCCCCTTTCATCATCCATAAATCATATCCAAGATAAAAGGAAAACCGACGATCCATTCTGTACGCTGTAAACAAACCTACATCTGGTTTGAGCAGATGAAAACAAGAAAATCCGAGGGATAGTTTTTTGTAATCCAGAGCAAACGATAAGCCCTGATCAAAATAGGTTTTATTTGTAACCTCCTGAAGTAGTGGATGATAAAGTGTATCCGTAGGAGTGTAGACTCCAAAGTGTTTGTTGGCCAAACCAAGATAAACAGCACTTTTTATTTTTAAATCATCATTTATATCTGAATGAAAAGAATAAACGCCCCTGACACTTTGATCCGAGTAATTATGCCCATGATTATCGTAAACAGCAACCAGTCCGATTCCCCCATGCAATTTTTCAACAGGAGCATCAAATCCAGCAATAAAGCTGTTTGCCCAATTGTTGCGATATAACAATGATGCCCTTGGATTTTCAGCATTACCAACCTGTGCCGGACACATCAAAAATGGATTTGAGAGCAGCTGGGTCGTTTCCAGATCCTGTGCAGTTGCATCAGCCCAGGCAATTGCAAGAAATAGAAAAAGAAAATTTTTAAGCACGACTCTTTACTTTTTGTTTGCAGAAGAAATAATTCAGAAACAACTCATGACTGCCACCACTGGCATTGGTGAGTTTTGAAACCGTGTAATCGTAACTATATCCGAACTGAAATTTTCCAAGACGCGCACCGCCACTCAAAATGACAGCATCTGCATTTGTGTCGGAAAAACGATAATAGGAGCCTATATAAATGGTGTTCCACGAAAAGTTACTGCCCGCCAGGAAATTCGTACCGCCATATTCGTTGTTTACAAACACAAGCGGCGAAAAACAAAATCCGGTGGGTTCTTCACCTTTCATCATCCAGAGGTCATAACCAAGAAAAGCCGCATATTTCCTGTCCAAATGACTTTCCGCAATAAATCCCACATCGGGGCTGGTGAGATGAAAACCGGAGAGACCAAAACTGAATTTCTTCAGGTCGCCTGCAACTGAAAGACCCAGATCGAAATAAGTGCTGTTCAGATTTTCACCCGAAAATTCGGAGGTGTTTAATACAAATCCATATTGGGGATTTATCTGGTCGGGAAAAGTCAACTTATCCACATTGAGATGTTTATTGCCTAATGACAGCTGGACGGCACTGCGCACTTTGAAATCCTCATTGATTTTACCAATGTAAGAATACACACCGTTTAAACTCCATTCGGACAGGGCTCCTTCACCAGCTCTGTCATAAATTGCGAATGCGCCCAGACCGCCATGAATTTTTTCGACCGGCAGGTCAAACCCGGTCATGGCGGTAATATAATTAGAACCTGTCCCCGGCCACTGATCACGAAAAAAAGATGAAATACGGGGCGATTCAGAATTTCCGGTCAATGCCGGACACATCCAGAACGGATTTGAATATGGCTGCGATAATGAATAATCCTGTGCGTTTGCACTAATGAAGAATACAAGAAGAATTGAAACAGATAATAAGAATTTCATATAGCTAATATTTGAACAAATATAAAACAAATATTACAAATCTGTCTTTTATATGAAAAAAAATTCAAACCGGATGAAAGAATGTCGGAAAATCGGCATTCTATGCCCGTTTGCAGATTAGAGCAGTTCATGACAGAAAAAATACATATTTTAGCAGCATTAAAATACCTGAATATGAGAATCAAGGTGCTGTTGTTATCGTTTGTTTTGTTTATAAGCATTTCGTTGCGCACCCTGGCGGACGAAGGCATGTGGCTTCCGCTATTGCTGCAATCGCTCAATGAAAAAGAGATGCAGTCGATGGGATTAAAACTCACGGCCGAAGACATTTACTCCATCAATCACGGTAGCATGAAAGACGCCATCGTACTGTTTGGACGTGGCTGCACGGCAGAGCTTGTGAGTGATGAAGGACTGATGCTCACCAATCACCATTGCGGCTACGGCCAGATTCAGAGTCATAGTACAGTAGAACAGGATTATCTGACCGACGGATTCTGGGCCATGAGCAAAGAGCAGGAACTCAGCTGCCCTGGCCTGACAGCAACCATTCTGGTTCGAATGGAAGACGTTACTGCAAAAGTGCAGGAGAAACTCGAAGAAGGAATGACCGAAGCGCAACGCGAAACAGCCATTAAGGCAATCAGCGATAAAATAGCACAGGATGCGGTTTCCGGCACACATTATCAGGCACAGGTGAAATCGTTTTATTACGGAAACGAATTTTATCTGATGGTTTATGAAGTGTTTACCGACGTTCGTCTGGTAGGCGCGCCGCCTTCAAGCATCGGGAAATTCGGCGGTGACACCGACAACTGGATGTGGCCCCGTCATACCGGCGACTTTTCCATGTTCAGAATTTATGCCGATAAAGAAAATAAACCGGCTGTGTATTCGAAAAATAATATTCCATACAAACCAAATCACGTGCTGCCCATTTCGTTGAAAGGAGTGAAAGAAGATGATTTCACTTTTGTGTTTGGATATCCCGGAACCACTGAACATTTCACTATTTCCGACGGTGTAAAAATTATTACGGAGGAAGAAAATCCGGTGGCCATCAGCATGCGCCGCACTCGTATGGATGTGATGGAAAAATTCATGAAGACCGACCCGGCCATTCGCATTCAATATGCCAACAAGCACGCAGGCGTTGGCAATTACTGGAAAAAAATGATTGGTGAAAGCAAGGGCATTCGCCAGTGGGATGGTATCGAACGCAAAAGAGCGCAAGAAGATGATTTCATGGAAACGTTGCGCCACGACAAAGATGCGTTTTCTAAATATGGGAATCTGCTCGAGAACATGCGTACCGCTTATGAAAAACTGCGCCCATACTCGCTTGCATACACGTACTTTTTTGAAGGCGCGTACAGCATCGAAGCAATAAAATATGCGTACAGCTTTACTGCTTACATCAATGAATGCATCAAGGATCCGAAGTCGGAACTGCTGGCAGGTGCCAAAGAAAAACTTCTGAAAGCAACGGATGGATATTACAACGGATACAACATTGATATTGATCGCGAAATTGCTGTTTTACTCATGCCCATATTGAAAAATATGGGAGCGGAATTTTTGCCCGACACATATCTGGAAATGGAAAAGAAATGGAAAGGTGACTGGACAGCCGCCATGAATGAGGCTTACAGCCGCAGCTATTTTGTTAGCAAAGAAAAAACACTGCAATTTCTGAGCATGAGTCCGAAAAAAATAAAAAAAATCATTCTGAAAGATCCGATATACCAACTTTCGTCTGGATTTTTCAACAGCTATTTTGACAAAATCGATCCCGGGCAAAGCTTATACAGAGCTCAAATTGACAGCATGTACCGGATTTATGTTGGTATAAAAAAAGATATGAAAACATCGGAGCGAATGTATCCCGATGCCAACAGCACCTTGCGCGTAGCGTATGGAAAAGTAAAAGGATTTCAGGCCGCGGATGGCGTGAACTATAAGTTTTACACTACGGTTGATGGCATTCTTGAAAAAGAAAGTCCCGACATTGAAGATTATTATGTCAGCCCGCGACTGAAAGAACTGGTGCAGGCAAAAGACTATGGCATTTATGCCGATGCCGACGGGACACTGCACACAGGCTTCATCGCAACGAATCACACAACCGGCGGAAACAGCGGAAGTCCTGTATTGAATGCAAATGGCGAGCTGATCGGAATCAATTTCGACCGCGTGTGGGAAGGCACCATGAGCGACCTGATGTTCGATCCGGGCAAATGCCGCAATGTATCACTCGACATTCGCTACTGTTTGTGGGTGATTGACAAATACGCCGGCGCCGGTTATCTGATTGAGGAGATGAAGATTGTGAAATAGGTTTTGAGGTTGTATATGGTTGGGCGTAGTCTTTTTTAAAATTTTCTGCTGGGTTTACTAAACCCAACCAATTATTTATTATAGACTACGCCCAACCATAAGTCAGGGAGTGGCTTTTCAGTAATTTTCCATCATGTGAATGTTTACAAAACCAATGTCAATCATGTCAGCCCATCCAAAAATATTCATCGACTGCAATCGCGCGAAAGCCAATCTGAAGACCGTTTTCGACGATGTGCGATTTTCAGATATTCAATTTCGCCCGCACTTCAAAACGCATCAGAGTGTTGGTGCAGGGTTGTGGTTCCGCAATGCTGGAATTGAAAAAATCACCGTTTCATCTTTACAAATGGCGGAGTATTTTGCTGCCGCAGGATGGAATGATATTCTCATTGCCATGCCGCTCAACCCTAATCTCATTGTGCAATACGACGCTCTTGCTGCCAAAATAAAACTGCATTTGCTGGTTGACAATGTTGAAATTCTTTCTAATGCTTTGTCTGCAATACAAAATCCTGTTTCTTTTTATTTGAAAGCCGATGTGGGTTATGGACGTGCCGGCTGGCCTGCCGAAAACACAATAGAATTTCTGAAAGCTTTTCAGATGATTCAGAAAAACAACAAGCATTTGTTTTCGGGCATTCTGAGCCACTTTGGCAATACCTATAATGCAAAATCAACCGAAGAAATCAAAAAAATAAATCTGACGTCCATAACCCGACTACGCGTGCTGCAAGAATTTCTGGAATCGCAAACCGGTATCCCCTGCCCGCTCAGCATCGGCGACACACCCTCGTTGCCGCACTATACTCCTGAAATGCTGAAAAACATTTCGGAACTTCGGCCCGGTAACTTTGTCTATTACGATATGATGCAGGTAGCGCTCAGCACATGCAACATCAATCAGGTTGCGACTGTACTTGAATGCGATATCTTAAGCGTATATCCCGACCGCAACGAAGCACTTGTTCACGCCGGCTCGATTCATCTTTCAAAAGAAGTCTGCCAGATGCCTGACGGCAAACCCGGATTTGGCGCGCTTGTCCGATTGAATACTGACAGCATTGGTAACGTGATTGAAGGCTGTTTCGTCGATCGCCTTTCGCAGGAACATGGCATTCTTCGGGTAACTCCGGAGTTTTTCGAAGAATTTCATAGTGGTGATACCATTGGCCTTCTTCCGGTGCATAGTTGTTTGATGGTAGCGGCAAATAAATAATCGTTTTCAAGCGGGTCAATGAACCCTTTTATGAAAAACCGCAGGTGCCGACGATGGATTTTCAATTTCACATCAGACCTATTGGGTGTTAACCTGCCGCAAAACTGCATAACATTGTCTTACTTCACTTTACCTCGTAGCACCAAGGGGTATTTAACCCCTTTTTCCAACTATTTATGGATAACAAACCACTTCTGTAGTCAAACAGCCAGATGGTGCTTTTTCAAAATTATGGCTCATAAAATATGAATCTGGATGTTGGTCAAGTATTCGAGTAAATGATAATGCTACACGCTATTTTTGTTCATTGATTTTCAGGACCGGAAAACCGAAAAAGTGATATCATGAAAACAAAAATCATTTCACGAGCTATCAGAAAAGTCAGCGCAGCCATTTTGCTGCTGTTTTCTTTTCAGACTACAACAGTGATTGCACAGCTCCCCCTTCCCTATTCTGAAAATTTTGATGCTGCGTGGACTACATTGCCCACTGCGTCATGGATAAATTCATTCACTGGCAACAGGGAATGGCATCGGAATGATTTCACTACAGGCTGGACCAGCGGCAGCGGATCATACACTCCTGCGGGGGCAGCCACTACAGCGAATTCTGCGCGTTTTCACTCATATGATGCTTCGAGTGGCAACACTGGGGAACTGATTACTCCGGTGCTGGATTTTTCTCCTGCCGGATCAAAGACCCTCGACTTTTGGTATCTCAACACCAGTGGAACAGATAAGCTTCAGGTGTACCTTTCCACCGATGGCGGCGCAACCTGGGGAAGCAGTCTTACAACTCCCGCTACCGGGATTGTAGTAAGCGCAAGCTGGACGCAATATTCCATCAATCTGGGTAGCTCCACATCGAACAATTGTAAAATCAAATTCACAGCCACCTCCGACTGGGGTATGACTGATATTGGGCTTGACAACATCCGCGTAGTCGTAGCAGTCCCCATGTCCTTTGTTTCATCTACAACAACCCAACTTAACACCAGTGCCGTTTCGCCCGGATCAACAACGCAGGAAATTGTCGGAATTCAGATTGTGACCACTGGGAGTGCTTCTCCTTTCAATGCAACCGGTTTTACCTTTAATACGACCGGATCAACAGCTCCTGCAACCGACATTCAAAATGCGAAGCTTTGGTATACAGTCGGAAGCAGTGTTTTTGCAGCAACCACCCCAATCGGATCTGCAGTTGCCTCACCCAACGGCGTTTTCACATTCACCTCCACTCAGACCCTTTCGGCAGGAAACAACTATTTCTGGCTTACGTACGACATTCCATCGGGTGCAGTTCTCAATAACGTAGTTGATGCACAATGCACGCAGATAGTGATGAGCGGAGCTGGTGGCACACAGGTTCCCTTGGTAACAGCTCCTTCAGGAAACAGACCAATCCAACCCATTTACCCCATGAATAATACGCCCATTACCACCTGCAGCGGAATTTTTACCGATGCAGGCGGCCTAGCGGGTGACTATGGTTTAAATGAGAATTTCACAAAAACATTCACTTCGGCCGATGGAACACACTTACGTTTTGATTTTACTTCTTTTTCTACCGAAACAACCTGGGACTATTTGCAAATATATGACGGCCCCACTACCGCATCGCCTTACATCGGAATTTACAACGGGACGGCGACACTGCCTCCGACGCTCATTTCATCAGGCACCTCCATGACCTTCGTTTTCAAATCAGACGGGTTTACAAATAAAGCCGGATGGAGTGCCAATATCTCCTGCATGGAAATCGCGCCCTGCGCATCCAATCCTGCCGCTAATGACAATTGCCTGACAGCAACCCCTATTTCGAATCTGAATGGATACTGTGGCAATACCAGCAGTTCTTATCTGGCCGATTCGCCTGGAAATCTGGCATCGGTTTTCTGTGTCGGCAGTATCGACAACAATTCATGGCTTTCGTTTGTAGCAGACTCTGTCGCAGTTGAGCTGATTGTAATGGTCAGCGGATGTACAAACGGTGATGGCATTCAGGCTGCCATTTATGAAACTTCGGATTGTCTTGCTTTCAATCTCGTATCTACCTGCTGGAATCCCTATTACCAGACAAACGGAGTAATCACCGCTTCAGGGCTCACCGTAGGAAATCAATACTATTTACTTGTGGATGGATTTGACGGCGACGATTGTGATTACACCGTCGGTGCCTCGGAGGGTATTGTTGTAACCCTTCCCATTGAGCTGTTCTATTTTAATGCACAATGCAGCAATGAAAACATCATTATTTCCTGGCAAACTGCCACGGAAGAAAACAATGATTACTTCACCATTGAAAAATCAACTGATCTGATTCAATGGCAACCAGCTGGAATTGTAAACGGTGCCGGGAACAGCAATTCTCTCATCAATTATAGTTTTACCGATCAGGTTGATAATTCAGGTTCATTATATTATCGCCTGAAACAAACGGATTATGATGGTCATTTCACCTATTCACAGGAAGTGTCTGTTTCCTGCACTTCATTGACTGTGGAAGGTGTTTTCCCTAATCCTGTCGAAAATGAGATTATCATTACAATTCAATCAAAAGAACAGCAAACGGTAACCATTAACATCATAGACGAACTGGGCCGCAGCATTGAATTAGTGCAGAATGCAAATGAAGGCACTAGTAAAATTTCGATTGATGTGTCACAATTAGCCGGTGGACTTTATTCTTTATTAATGACCGCCGAAGACGGAGCAACCGTTCAGAACCGTTTTCTCAAACAATAGCCCCCCAAAACACCCCCCTATATCAACAAACCCGGGTTTATTATTTCCCGGGTTTTTCTTTTTACACAAGTCAAGTACAGACAAACAAATCAATTGAATCCACCAATTACAGAAAATTTTTAAAAACCGTTCTATATTTGTAAATTTGCAGATAGATCATCGTGTATGAAGTCAATCATCATTGTTTTTCTTTTCATCACAAAGGCCTTTTTATGCCTGAGTCAGACTGATTCAGCCGTAATCAACAAAAAAAATGACCATGGGTCTCAGAGCCCGCTGACAAAAGAACGATGTGATTCAATACAAAACGATGCCCTCAAAAACAACGAATACGGCAAAGCAATCAATTGCCTGCTCGACTTCTCAAAAGTAAAACTGCGCAACGGAAGTATTGATAGTGCCATGATTTTGGTGTTCGAAGCCCGAAACCTGACATTGAAGCTTGAAGAATCGAAAAGCCTGTATTATTCAGCCGCATGCAATCAATTATTGGGCGATATCTGCTACACCCGTTTTATCGAAGATGAGTCTCTGGGTTTTTATTTCCTCGCATTGAGTCAGTACCGGCAGGCGGGAGACATAACCGGAGTGGCCGAAGTATTAAACGCTATAGCCATTACAGCCATCGGCATTGACCGGACTGACATCAGCAAAAACGCACTGAATATTTTGTCGGACATTAGTAAACTATCCACAGATCCATATATCAAAGCGCTGGAATATGAAGCCTGTGGCGATCTTTTCGATGCTGAAGGCAAAAGCAGGGAAGCTGTTGAAATGTTCAAAACCGCCGGATCTTTTTTCAACATAGCCGGGAAAAAAGAGAGAGTCTCCGATGTAATTCTTTCGCGCGCCATCAGCGAGTTCTACAGCGGAAATAAAGTGGTGGCGCTTGCTTTGACTGACAGTGCCAAACAATTAAATAAAAGCAACCAGCTCCGGCGGAATTATCTCGAAGCGGTCTATTATCAGGCAGAATTTATTGGTCAGGATAACCCATCGGAAGGAATAAAAATAATCAGGGGCACCTTAAGCGAACTGTATCAAAGCAAACTGAATATCCATCTGGGAATTTATCTCAGATTGATGATTCGTTTACAGAAAAAAACCGGAGACTTTGAAGGAGCACTTAAAAGTACAGAGGAATTTCACCGTGTACTTGATGACATCTATGGCTCAGACGCCGAGCGAAAAATTGCCAGTCTGCAACTGGAAGTAGAAACAGGCAAGCTGAATCATCACATTGGGCTGCTGGAAAAAGAGCAGGAACTCATTTCGCTTAATTCGCGCAGTCAGCGCAACATGTTGTTTTATTTTTTTCTGGCCATCATTGTGCTTTTTACAATGGCACTCAACAATATGCGTCGCCTTCAATACCGACTATATTTGTTGAAAGAATTTGCGCTTGATTTCCCATTATTGAATTACTTTTTTGCATTTTTTATCAGTCTGCTGTATTACTCAACAATTCTTGTGTTTGTGAATCCAATCAATCTTGCGGGTTACTCAACAGCCATGCAGTGGATTCATTACGGACTTATCGGATTTATAATTTCCGCCCTTACCACCGCCAGTGTTTTTATGCTGCCCACGCAATGGTCGGCCAAACCCGGCTTCAACAAACGGTTTACTGCCACCGCGCTGGTGTTTATTGTTGTCATAAATGCAGTTGTTATTCTCTTTTCATATCTGTCAGGAGCTGGAAGCAACTCATGGGTGGATTATCTCAATATAATTCTGGTTATCACTGGAATAACAATCATCCCGCTTTTTTTCATCATTATTTATCTTGAAAAAGTATTATTGCGCAAGCATATTCAGCTGGCAGGACTTTTATCCAACCGCATACATTCAGCAACTGTATCAGATTCCAGCGACTTGATTGAAATTTATTCGGATCGATCCAAAGATGTGTTGAAAATACCGGCAACTGACTTTATAATGATTGAAGCTGCCGGCAATTATGCTAAAGTATGCTATAAAGAAAACAATAATGTAAAGGTCACGCTTATTCTGGCTACCATGAAGCTGCTCGAAAGCCAGTTGTCAGGACATCCACAATTCAGCCGATGTCACAAATCCTATATAGTCAATCTGAAAAAAGTGAGTAAAGTTTTAGGGAATTCACACGGATACAGACTCGAAATGCCCGAAATAGAGCAACAAGTGCCGGTTTCACGAAGTTATGCCGAAACATTCATTAAGAGTTTTGACAAAGTGTTCAGAGAAAGATGATTTTGAATTCAATACATTGAGGAATGTACAATTGCCATATTCACACATTCACAGAGAAGGACATCCCGGAAAATTATTATCCGAAACTGATCATGAAATTTCTTCGGAAAGAATCGACCGAAGACCTCGTGAAATATTTTCTGAAATACATTCAAAAACTGGAATCGAAATTCGGCATTGATGCTGAAGAAGCCGAGCGCTACCTTCAATTCTACATCATCGGCAGCAAAGATTCGCAAACAGAAATTTTTAATGATTGCAGGAATAGTTATCCGGCTGGTGCGAAATTTTTTGTTCTCAGTATGGACATGCAATATATGGGCTGCGGAGATGTACCGCGCGACTACATGCAGCAACTGACCGAGTTGTCTCAAGTAGATCAAACCCACATTCTTCCATTTATACATATCGACCCGCGGCGCAACGGATATTTTTCCATTCTTCGTGAAGCCATCGAGCAACTCGGTTTTAAAGGCGTAAAAATTTATCCGCCACTGGGTGTATTTCCGCACGATGCCCGTCTGGACTGTGTTTACGAATACTGCACCGATCACAACCTGCCTATCGTAACGCACTGTAGCCCGCATAATCCCACGCATTATAAAGGGACGCGCAAAGAACTCATTGAGTTATTGAAGAATCCATATTTCGATGTTAACCCACGCGGACTAACAAAAAAAGATTTGTGTGATATTTTCACGCATCCAAAAAATTTCCAAATTGTTTGTCAGCGATACCCGCATGCCCGCATTAGCTTTGCCCATTACGGTTCAGCCCGCATGTGGAAAAAAATGCTTTGTGATCCTTATGATCAGGACAATTGGGTGAACATCATCAACAACATGATTCAGTTATATCCGAATCTGTACACTGATATTTCGTATACCCTCTATGAAAACATTGCAGATTGCAGCAACACGTTTTATCAGTTGTTGAACACGTTTTTGCAGAATCCATCCATCCGGGACAAAGTGTTGTTCGGTTCCGATTTTTTTATGCCGGCCTCGCAGGAAACCGACATGCAATTTGCTGAACACATTCGCAGTGCCATTGGCGATGAACTCTTTGAAAGAATCTCGAATACAAATCCGGAACGTTTTCTTGGGGTGTAGATTCTATTTGCGGACAAACTTCTATGTTCTCCAAATGCTATCACATAGCCGACGATTCCATGTCAGCAATTTGCGAACTTAGTTCCCGGTCCCCGCATTTCCACAAGCTCTGTCGGTGGAAGCCGGGATCTCATCAAAAACCTTCAAAGCATACAGCTTGTCCGCCAGCCGACGATTCCATGTCAGCAATGCTTTGTAATCAACCACTTCTTGCTGACGATAAAATGTCGGCGGTGCCGTTTATAATTGGGCTGTAAATAAGTTTAGAAAGAAATCAACAAAATATCAAATGTGTTATTTTTACGGGGGCGATATAGTTGCAAACATTTATGTAAATTTGCCAGAATGAAAGACTTGTTATGCAATGAAATCAATGACTAAGTTTTCTTTTTATTGACTAAGTAGCATTCAGATTTGCCAAGGACTCATACCCCCAGCCGAAGAAGTAACATACGTACCAATTGGACAAGGAACAAATTAATTATGAAAAGCTTATTGTTTGTATTATTCCTGCTTCCTTTCACAATATTGAACGGACAAGGATTTGAAAAAATCAGATTCGGTGCACCTGACACGGCTTATATCGGAGTTTTCGCCGATGAGGTGATGGCAAATAAATATACGGTGCTATGTTGCCAATATGTGAATCAGATTCCGGTGGGCGGTGAAATTTTAGAATACGATAATTCAGGATTGCTTGAGAAATATGTGAAGCTCCCTGAATATTCGGGGCATACACTTGAACCTGAAAAAATGATCCGGTCAGGCATCAGTCAACTACTTGTTACAGGAAACGCATGGGATAATACAATCGATGAGCAGAATTTGTTTTTCATGACCCTGGACACATTATATCAAATTCAATCTGTCGTCATTGTGAACAATCCATCTCTTGATGACCGCTTTCTGAACTGGCATTTTATCAATGACAGCACCGTGGATGTTGCATGTAAAGACTTGGACAGCGCGTTTGATAAATCATATATCATGAGGGTTGGACTAAACGGGCAAATTATCAAGCAGACCACACCCGGTTATCCAACGGGACCTACTGATTTCTATTACAAAAAATCAGACAGCACATATTATATCATTAACTCCGATGTTCTCTTCGGATTTTCGGCAGATTCGCTAAACCCTTTAGGAATTCTTTTTGACCAATTTGCTTATAATCAGAGCCACAATTACCCTTTTATTCAGACAGGAAACGCATTTGGCATAAATGACAGTGTATTTCTGACTATGGGACATTATATGGATTTTTCCAGCACCATTCCAATAAGAGAAATGGGCATAAGTTTGTGGAATAATTCGTTTGATCCGGTTATCCTTTTTCATGAAGGTGAAGATGGTTACTACAATCAATGTCCCAGAAACAGTTTTTCATTTATTGATGCTAAAAATGCCTATTTATCCGGCTACTCAATGATTCTGCCTGATGGACTAAAGCAAAAATCAGAATTGTTTGAATTCAGGATTCTTGTTTTCAATATTAACATCGAGACAGGTGTTGAAAATTGGAGAAGATTATTTTACAGCAATTACAACGCATTTCCTGACTACACATCTGCCACCAGCGACGGGGGATGTCTGATTACTGGTTCACGTACTGATCTGGGTGGAATACGAACAGATATGTTTCTTCTGAAACTGGATAGTAGCGGTAACTATACACCAGATGATGTCACCGAATTTCAAGCAAATAATCTTGATATTTTTCCCAATCCGGCCAATTCATATTTGCGAATTTCTTCACGTGGACAAATCATTTCTTACTCTATTTTAGATTTATCGGGTAGAATTCTTGTGAACGAAAAATGTTCAGGAAACAAAGATATCCTTATTGAAACCGAAATACTAACCCCCGGCGTATATCTCCTGAAAGCAAGGTTTAAAGATGGAAGTTCAGTTGTAAAAATGTTTTTACGATTGTAATTTGACACTTCCACTTTCTCTAATCCGACGTTTCCATATCAGCAATTTGCGAACTTAGTTCCCGGTCCCCGCATTTCCACAAGCTCTGTCGGTGGAAGCCGGGATCTCATCAAAAACCTTCAAAGCATACAGCTTGTCCACCAGCCGACGATTCCATGTCTGCAATGCTTTGTAATCAACCACTTCTTGCTGACGATAAAATGTCGGCAGTGCTGTGGACTATGGCAGGTTGAGTTTGGATGGCAAATGACTGAATTTGGAGAGCCCATTCTTAATTAAAGTAACTTTGTAAAAATATTTAAGAGATTGTGTTAAAACTCCCTTATCAAACCAACTATATGAAAACAAAGCTTTTTCTCTTGCTGGTCTTCTTGTCTTTTGCCACATTGAGTGCACAAAACCTAAGTCTGAATTACTATTCGACCGGTGCCGGCACAAACCTGACTCTTGCCTGTGCAAAGGCCTGGGAAAAGAATGAACTCGGATTTGGCCTTGGTTATAACATAAACCGGCTTGCACACCCGGATGATAAGAATCAGGTTTATTACAAAAGACTATATGCAACAAAACCAATACATCATGTCAATTTGAATCTGTTTTGGCACCATAATATTTTCTCTTCATTAGAACACATAAACCCATTTGCGTTTTATGATTTACAACTATCATATTCAACAACAAGAAATAGATTTTTTGTACCATGTGGTTTTGACTCAACAATAGTATCCGACACACCAGATGGAAAAATTCTTTATCAGGAACTTATTGAATACTTTGGCCCGTTCTATTGGATTGAAAACAATGTTGGATTGGGTTTTCAAATCGATCTTTCTAACAAATGGTATATTCAACAAAAATTTGGTATTGGAATTCATCTGATTTGTGGAAAAGAACCCAGGTTAACAAAACTAAATAATATTGACTGGGAGTTTGCCGGACTTCTTGATTGGTCGGTTGGTTTCAGGTTTTAATTCTCAGCAAACTCTTCCATTTCGCCTTGCGGAGCTGCTTCGCAGCCGACAGCTTGTCCACCCATCAATACACGATAGTGTTTGATGCCGGCGAAATTCCATGTCAGCAATGCTTTGCAGTCAACCTCTTCTTGCTGACGATAGAATGTCGGCAATGCTGCGTGTCACCAATTTCTTGCTGGGGTTTACCCTGCTGTCTCCTTCGATACATTTTTTCTTTGTTTCACTTCGAAAAAACACTCAGGATGACAGCAGGGTATAGCATGAAAGCGGCGGGGATAGAATGTCGGCGGGCATTGGACTATGGAAGGATGGGGTCGGTAATTTTTGAATTGAAAAAATCGTACATTTACTTTTCAAAATTTTTTTCAATGTCTATTCCAACTACCCGAACCAAAGAAGATGCTGTGATCAGCATTAACGTGGAACTCTGCACCGGATGCGGGCTGTGTGTAAAGGCCTGTTGCAGCGACATGCTGAAAATTGAAAACGGAAAAGCTGCAGAATTATATGGTAAATCAGTATTCAACTGCATTGCGTGCGGTCATTGCATGGCCATTTGCTCCGAAGGGGCCATCACAATTACTGGAAGAACCATGTCGCCCGGTGATGTGTTTGATCTTTCGTCTGCCGCATCAGATGCGACGTATGAACAACTTATGTCGTTGTATTCACGACGTCGCAGTGTGCGAAAATTCAATCAGAAAACCGTGGAGTCCGAAGTGATTGAAAAAATTCTGGCAGCCGCCCGCACCGCTCCCATGGGGCTTCCACCCAGCGATGTGCACGTGCTTGTTTTACATGGACGAGAAAAAGTGACAGCTTTCACAAAGGATTTTGCACAGTTTCTGAAAAGTATGAAATATCTCGTGTCGGGCTGGTTTCTGGCTATGATGCGGCCCTTCTGGGGCAAAGCCACTGACGAAATGTTTCGAAATTTCATGCGTCCTTTGTTTGATAATTACATTGGTGAAATGGAAAAAGGCAACAACTATATTACCTACGATGCACCGCTGGCCATGTATTTCTATGGTTCGCCCTATTCCGATCCAGCCGATCCCATTGTTGCCGCTACCTATGCTATGCATGCGGGCGAAGCGCTGGGCCTTGGAACCTGCATGCTGGGCGCCATTCACCCATTTATTCAACGCGGCAAAAAAGCAGAACAATTTCGAAAAGTGCACGGCATTAAATATAAAAGTCAGGAAGGACTTTTTGTGATTTTCGGCTATCACGATTTGAAATATAAAAAAGGCGTGAAACGTACATTTGCTGATGAAACTTTTGCATAGAAATTTCTTATTTCTCTTTTTGATTTTGGCTCCGGTTGTTGCTTCCAGCCAGCAGCCCGACACCGTTGTCATCAATAATAATATTCAGCTGATTCATCTGAAAGATTCTTTTTTTGTGCATATCACATCCGATTATGTTGAAGGCTTTGGGATGGTTTCTTCCAATGGTTTGCTCGTCATCAGAAACGGTAACGCGTTGATGATTGACACGCCGATGGATGAGGCAAAAACAACGGAGTTGCTTGATTTTTTACGCGATTCGATGCACACCGAAGTCACCCTGTTTATTCCCGGTCACTGGCACAACGACTGTATTGGAGGGCTGGAAGAACTGCACCGTCATAACGTGTTTTCTATTGCCAATGAAATGACACGCGCTGAATGCATCAAAAGAAATCTTGAAGTGCCGAAAGCTTCGTTTTCGAAATCAATACAATGGTCATTTTGCGGAATTCCGCTCGAATGCTTCTATCCTGGTGCAGGACACAGTCTCGACAACATCGTTGTTTATTTTCCTGAACAAAAAATTCTTTTTGGAGGTTGTCTGATTAAATCGGCTGAATCAACTTCCATCGGAAATATTGCTGATGCTGATGTACAAGCCTGGCCAAAGACATTGAAAAAAGTACAGAAAAAATATCCCAATGCAGAAATAATTATTCCGGGACATGGCTCTGTGGGCTCGTTTGAAATAATTGAACACACAAAAAGAATTGTGCTCCTGACTTCGACACTTTCATTTTGACCATTTTATAAAAATCAGATATATAGAATATTACATTATTCAGGATGTCTTTTTGGGTGTCCCGACAAAAAAGATATTTGTTTTTCTTTCTGAAATAATAATGACGTCCGAAGGATGTCGAACAATAATAGCAGCCGGCGACAGCCGGATGTGAAAAAGCACAAAAACAAGACCCTGACAGGGTCTAATACCCCTTTTTATAGAAATTATTGTTGCAAAAACATCGTCTTGATTCGACCTCTCCGAGGTCGTTTTTGTTTTATCTTTCACCCGGCCTTTCAGGCCGGGCTATTATTGTTTGACCTGCGCTGCAGGTCAGGTAAAATTCACAATATGCATTGACACGCTTCTATTTTTCATCGGATGTATCTCCACAAAAGCTTTAGAAATAAAACCGGGGTATCCTGATGGCGAAGTCAGGAAATAATTATTCCGGGACATGGCTCTGTGGGCTCATTTCAGATAATTGAACACACAAGTAAAGTCGTTGAGGGGTATTTGAAAAACCAGTAATCTACCCAAGCGCCACGTCCAAAAACATCATGAGTGCGAAGCCGGCTATGGTTCCGGTGGTAGCCAGATCGTTGTGTTCGCCGCGCTGCGATTCGGGTATGAGTTCCTCCACTACTACATAAATCATAGCGCCGGCTGCAAATGCCAATGCATAGGGCAACATGGTAGTCATATGCATGACCGCAATAGCGCCCAGAACGCCGCCCGCCAATTCAACCAGACCCGAAAATTGTCCGGCCATAAACGAGCGCATACGAGAGCGACCATCGCGAAACATGGGCAGAGAGACGGCTGCGCCTTCCGGAAAATTTTGCAGACCCATGCCAATAGTGAGCGCAATGGCGCCAGCGAGCGTTGTACCTTCGATTCCGGAAGCCAATGATCCGAATACAATTCCGACTGCTAGTCCTTCGGGAATATTATGAAGTGTAACTGCGAGGATCAGCAAAGTATTTCTGTTCCATTTCACCGGCAACCCTTCGGCATCCGATTTTTTCATTCCATTATGCAAGTGCGGCAGCAAGCGGTCGGCGATGCGCAGAAAAGCAGCACCCGCCAGAAAACCAATGACCGCCGGTATCCAGCCAATGCCTCCGCGCGCCTCCTCCATTTCAATAGCCGGACTCAGCAGACTCCAGAAGCTGGCTGCAATCATTACACCTGCGGCAATGCCCAGCATCAGGTCCAGAACTTTTCGGTTAATTTCTTTGAAAAGAAAAACTGTTGCTGCGCCCAAAGCAGTCATCAGCCATGTGAAAGTAGTAGCAAATGCGGCCTGTCCAACATGTCCGATTGATTCAAACCAACTGAGAAAGCCCATTAAATAACAGTTTCAATAATTTTGCGATCGACCTTGTGATAGAATTTCGATTCTATTTCATCGCGTTCTTCCAGGAAGGCCTGAAATTCTTCGCTCACAGCTACTCGTTGCTGAATGGTTTCTTCGAAGGTATCGGTCAGACCCATCACCAACTCGCACAACTCGCGCACAGCATTCAAATCTCCGCGTTGATAGCTGATGTAATCCACCAGATCTTTTTCATGAACATAATTCATAAAAAGCGGGCTTGATTTGCGTCCGACCATAAAGCTCAGGCCAGCAACATCAGCTGCGCTCAAATCAAGTACATCGTCCATAATAAAAGCGACCTGTGTTGGACGGACCCCAAAAGTATCGTTGATGTGAGTAAAAGCTTCCTTTTTCGATTTGAAATTCACATAAACTGCATTGTAATGCTCGCGTTTAGCCAGATCAAATGCGGATTCCGTAATCTGATTGGTGACCAACCCGATAAAAGGAATTTTTTTATACCGAAGCCAATAGCTGAAACGAAGGAGATTAATGCCAAGACTATCGGTTTCGCTATAGGTTGAAGGAAATTCAGAGCTCTTTTTTCCGCTGTTGAAAACTCCATCCCAATCGAATAGAAAGCCATGGATATTTTCAAGTTTTTTTGCAATTTTCGGTGCAGGAGTCATGAAAACACCACCGTATTGTTCAAACAATTCCTGTATTAATTCCGGTTTCATATAGATGAATTTATTGCACTAAAGTACAAAATATTCCGGATATTGTTTTTGTAAAATCTTAAAACAGCTTACCATCCACCCCTCGAAGGGTTTGAAACCCTTCGAGGGGTGGAGAGGGGTTAGTTTTTGCTGATAATCAGCTGCCAGGTACTGCGCGATTTCTGCTCCAGCAACACTTTGCGGCCAGTTGTAAACTCGTCGGCCGAGGCATTGGTATAATGGCGGATGGTAACAAGATCGACCGAATCGTTGTAACGCACAGCAAATCGCTTTTGCAAGTCTTCGATCAGCACCGACATTTTAGCCGGTTCGTAATCGAAGCAAACAGAAAAACTAACCGCACTGTTCTGCATCAGGCGAACCTTTACGTTGTTGCGGGAGAACATTGTGAAAATCTCGCTCATGTTTTTCTCATTGATAAATGAGAAATCGCGCGGAAGAATGGAAAGCAGCACCTGATTAAATTTGAAAATATAAGACGGAACTAATTTGTCATCAGTGCCGTTGCGATCAATGATGGTCCCTTGTCCGGCCGGATTAATGAACGATTTTACACTTAATGGTATATTTTTATTTTCGAGTGGCTTGATTGTTTTAGGATGAATTACAGATGCACCGTAATAGGCAAGTTCAACCGCTTCACGATAGGAAATATGCGGCAATGCAATCGCCGTCGGAATCAGCTTTGGGTCAGCATTCATGATGCCCGGCACATCTTTCCAGATTATGACTTCAGCAGCATTCAGCGCGTGTGCGAAAATGGATGCAGAAAAATCCGAACCTTCGCGGCCAAGGGAAATGGGACAACCTTCCTCGGAACGGCCTATGAAGCCCTGTGTGAGCACAATACCTGTTTCGGCAAACCACAACTTGCCCGCCTCAAAAATTCTTGCACCTGTTACTTCCCAATTCACATAAGCATCGCGATAGGTATTGTCTGTTGAAATAAAATCTCCGGCCGTTACATGTTTCACTTTAAATCCTGACTCAATCAGATAAGCATTCAAAACAGTTGTTGCAATGCGCTCTCCATAGGAGACAATGCGGTCGTAACTTTTGTCGAATGACGCCTCAGGAGACAGATTAAGTTCGCCTTCCAACTCCGAAAATACGCTTGAGATTGAATTGTAAACAACATGATCTTTTTTGAACAAGTCATTTAAAATGGATTGATGAAAATCCTTTGATTCCGAAATGCGTTTGAGCGCATCGCTCTTCTGTCCTGAAACATAGGCCTGATGGACACGTTCGAGGGCATTGGTTGTTTTTCCCATGGCTGAAAGAATGACCACCAGATTCTGATTGTCATACTTTTTCAAAATAGAAGCAACATTACGGACCGCTGCAGCATCTTTTACCGAAGCACCGCCAAATTTGAAAACACGGATTGCTGATTGCATTTGAAAAGGTATTTCTGAAGCGCAAAAGTAATCAATAATTTTCCAAAATATTCAGGGAGATAGCCAGACAAAAGGATAAATTCATACCTTCGCACTCAAACAACAATACCATGCTTGTTATAGGAATTGCCGGCGGGAGCGGTTCGGGAAAAACGACAGTAGTAAAAGCTGTAATGCAGCAGTTCACCAAAGGCGAAGTATGTCTGCTTTCACAGGATTCGTATTATCGCGACAACGGCCATCTGAGCGCCGAAGAACGTGCCCGCATCAACTTCGACCACCCATCATCCATCGAATTCAGCTTACTGAGTAAACATCTCGATATGCTGAAAGCCGGTCAGGATATTCAAATGCCCATTTATTCCTATGTCACCTGTGCCCGTTCGAAGGAAACCATTCCAATCAGCCCTGCCCGGGTGATGATTGTTGAAGGAATTCTTGTTCTTGCCAATCCAAGGCTGCGCGATCGTCTTGATATAAAAGTATTTGTCGATGCCGACGGCGATGACCGCCTGATGCGCATTATCCGTCGCGACATCGAAGAGCGCGGACGTTCATTCATTCAGGTTTTGGAACATTATGAGCGTTTTGTCAAACCCATGCACCAGACCTTTATCGAGCCCACCAAGCGCTATGCCGACATCATTATTCCGCAAGGCGGCGCCAACAAAATCGCCATCGACATTTTAACCGCAAAAATTGCGTCCAAACTGGCCGAATACAATGGCAGTATATCGGCTTCCTGATGAAATTGTTTTTCCGGACCCGCGCGAAGCAGAGCCGGACGGATTGCTGGCCATCGGAGGCGACTATTCCACTGAAAGAATGTTGCTGGCTTACGATAATGGCATTTTCCCCTGGTTTCAGTATAAAGGCGAAATTTACTGGTACGCCACCAATCCCCGCATGGTCGTTTTTCCCGACAAATACAGGCCCAATCACGGGTTGCGACGGTTTTTAAAAAACTGCCCGTATCGGCTAACAATAAATCAGAATTTTGAAGAAGTCATTAATCAATGTGCCAAAACAAAGCGCAAAGAAAAAGGCACCTGGATAAATCAGAAATATAAAAAGGCGTTTATTGAATTGCACAAACTTGGCTACGCGGTTTCGATTGAGGCCTGGCTGGGTGATGAGCTTGCAGGCGGATTGTATGGCATTATTGCCGGTCCCGGTTTTACCGGAGAAAGCATGTTTTCGTTGCATCCAAACGCGTCGAAAGTGGCTTTTCATCAACTGGTCATGCTTGCCCGACATCTGAACTGGAGATTTATCGATGCCCAGCAAGACACTCCGCATATGCAGACGCTTAGTGGTGAACTCATTCCTTTTGACGAGTTTTATTCAATGCTGACCCTGTAATGAAAATTGTCAATCGAAGATCTGTCTGCAAATAAGTGCTTTCGGATTTCGTACCTTTGCAGTTGATTAAATGATACCCCAGATGAAATACACCATTCCGTTTCTATTATCGGAATCTGTAAAAAAGAATTCCGGGCGGCCGGCTCTGACTTTTGTTGGCGAAACACCCTACACCTATCATGACATTGCCGGACACATTTGCAACTCCATTGCGTTTCTGCAAAAACAAGGCATTTCAAAAGGCGACAAAGTGGCCCTCTGGGGGACCAATTCTCCACAATGGGGCATTGCATATCTTGCAATAACCAGCATGGGCGCTGTTGTAGTTCCGATATTACCTGAAACCCTTCCCAGCGACGTGGTCAATATTCTGGACCATTCAGAATCGAAACTGATTTTTCTTACAGAAGCTTTATCAGCTAAACTGGCTGAAGAAAAGACTCCGGACAATTGCGTGCAAATCAATCTGGAAGACCACTTCGACGAAGCAACGGAAGCACAGACCACCTATGATTTCGACATTTTCGATGTGAAAGAAGACGATCTTGCAGCCATTATTTACACATCGGGAACAACCGGCAGAGCCAAGGGCGTGATGCTGACCCAGCGCAATATTTCGCATGTCGGCTGGCACAGCAACGACATTCAGCCCATCAACAATCAGGACCGTTTTCTTTCGGTATTGCCGCTGGCTCACACTTACGAAAACTCCATCGGATTTTTACTGGCCATGTTTTTCGGCGCCTGCGTGCATTATCTCCGCAAAGCGCCTACAGCGTCAGTTCTGATGCCTGCTTTGCAAGAAGTCAAACCAACTTTGATGCTGACTGTTCCATTAATAATTGAAAAAGTTTATCGTCAGAAGATCATTCGAACTTTTACAAAAACCCGCTTCATGCGGTTTGTTTATGGTATTCCTGTTTTTCGAAAAGTACTGCATTTAATAGCCGGGAAGAAATTATACAAGTCCTTTGGCGGGCATCTGAAATTCTTTGGAATCGGCGGAGCAAAGCTAAATGCTGTAGTAGAAAAGTTTTTATACGAAGCGAAGTTTCCATATGCCATCGGCTATGGTCTGACTGAATCGGCACCCTTGCTTGCCGGAGCAAACCCGCATTATGTGAGGCTGGAGTCTACCGGCCCCGCCTATACTGGAATCACAATTAAAATAAACAACCCAAATTCCGACACCGGCGAAGGCGAGATCTGGGCCAAGGGACCCAATGTTATGCAAGGTTACTATAAGGAGCCGGAATTAACTGCCGAAGTATTGACACCAGATGGATGGCTAAAAACCGGCGACCTCGGAAAACTTGACAAAGATGGGTACTTGTATATTCTCGGCCGCTCGAAAAATGTAATCATAGGCGCCAGTGGAAAAAATATTTATCCTGAGGAAATTGAGGCTTTGATTAATAATTTCCCGCTGGTAGCTGACTCACTGGTAATTGAACGCAAAGGAAGGCTTGTAGCGCTCGTTCAACTGAATATGGAAGAACTCGAAAAGCAGTTTGCGGAGATGAAAATAAATTTTGAAACCCGCAAAGAAGAGATTCTCGAAGATATAAGAAAATATGTGAATGGACGTGTCAGTCAGCTTTCGCAACTGCAATCGGTGGTGATTCAACCAACGCCGTTTGAAAAAACTGCAACGCTGAAGATCAAGCGGTATCTCTATGCGTAAAGAACACTGAACATCGAACAAGGAAGTTCGAATGATGAAGTGAAGACTGAACTGCGAACACTTAATATCGAACAAGGAATAACGAAGCTTCGTGCTTTAATTCATGCTTTCTTTTTCCCGGGGTGGAGTGTATCCCGCTGCCTCCTTCGATACATTTGAAGCTCGTTGCTGGTTTGTAGGTCGTCAATTCAAACACTGCTAATGAACACCTACCGGAATAAGCTGATAACCAATGTTTTTAGCTTTTTTCTCTAGACCCTTAATCATAGCAGCTTTGAATTTTTTTTC
>MEOQ01000036.1 GCA_001769275.1 Bacteroidetes bacterium GWF2_43_63
CAGGGGTAGTATTATTCACTGCCCTTGCTTTGAGGAAATATTTTCAATAGGCTCTGCAACAACTAACAAAGGGAGTTTTATTCATAGGAGATCCCGGCGCCACGCAAAGCGTGATAAACTCCGGCCGGGAACTTAGTACTCAGCACGCTGACATGGAATTACGCCAGCTGGCGGACAAGCTGTGGGCTGCGTAAAACGGATTATTCCAATGATGTTCGAACCAGCTTGCCATCTTGAAAAACAAAGAAATTGGAATACACATCGTCTTTGTTGTATTGCTGGTTCTCAAGCAAATCTTTGATAAAAAGCCTCATGTATTTGTTACAGTATTTTGTTTTGTAGTATCTCTCATTAACACTATATAAAGCTGATAGTGCACCTGATAATAATTCCGCATTCGTTTTTTTAAAATCATAATACTCTACAATGAAAAACAAGGCATATCCATTGTCTTGACAATACTCATTAATAAAATTGTAGTTATAGCATTTTTCCGAGCTGCAATTTGGTGACCAGAAATATACAATTGCTTTTTGAGACGATGAGATGCATTCATGTAATTGAATTCCGGTAACAGAATAAATTTTCCCATCGGTATTGATATTACATATTTCTCTTTGCGGATCAGTGAAAACAATTTTTGATTTTTCGTTTTCAGATAATTGTGAATATCCGCTATAGAACCCTGGAGTGTTGGTAATAACACAACTTTGTAAAATCATTGAACAAAGCAAAAAGAATGAGAATTGTTTCATAAATTAAGTAATGTAAAAGACCTGCCCGATAACATCAGGCAGGTCAAAAGTTTATTCAATAACAAATAATGGCAATTCAACTCCACCCATTTCTCCCAAATCAGCATTGAACTTATAAACGCCAAATGGCACCTTGACCAATGTGCCATTTGGTGCTTTTGCCAACAAATCTTCATCTATATAGAAATTTTTTAAATCATCCTCAAAATCGATGCTCTTATCAAATTCAAGAATAACAAAATAATCTCCTTCTTCATTTTGTTGAACAGGCACGCTATACAAATCAATTTCTATTTCATCTAATCTAAAATTGCATAATCCAGCTTTGTGGCAATCACGTTTTTTCCTACCCCATTCGTCCCATGTAAAAAAGAATCCAATAATAGGTTCCGCAGCCTTTAGGAGAGGAACATCGTTCGATTCTTTATCATTTTTTACGATTTCATTTTTTGAACAAGAAACGAATGAAACTCCAATGATGGAAATCAATAAAGCGCTAAAAAACAAGTTTTTCATACAAATTCAGTTAAGTTTAATAAACAAATTTCCCCACTTTCGCAGTACAACCACATTGCAGATTGATTACCTTGTTGAGTAATTATTAAAAAATGCGCTTTGCGTACCACGCGCCACCAAAATCCACTTTTAACACTGAATTTCAATGGGTTTACATCTATGTTTCGTATCTTTGCACGGCATTCAGTTTAATGATTGGATGTTATCTAGAAAGCCGGCCATTGGGTGTGCAAACCCATGGTCGGTTTTTTTACACCATCAGTGTGACCGGCAATATTACTTGTCGATCATGCAAAACACCTCAGGCGTATATTGATTTATTTATCAGCAAACAAAGAACGTTCTTCTGACTAATGCAGCGAAATTAATGATAAATTTCAATGAGGCAAATTTACACAAATGTTTGCAACTATTACCCCCCCCGTAAAAATAACACATAAATAACATAGACGTGGTTGTGTCCCTCGAAAGGTTCGAAACCCTTCGAGGAATTTCAAACGGCTTTTTCAAACCTCCCCGGTTAATAACATCTTTTGCGCGCACTTTATAAGCGTAAAGGATTGCTTATTTTTGCAAAAAATGGAGTAACTATGCTCGAAGACAAAAAACCTGCACGCACCGATATTTCCGCCCTGGGCGAATTTGGACTCATTCACCATCTCACTAAGGATTTTCCACTGGTGAATAAAAGCTCCCACAAAGGCATCGGCGATGATGCAGCGGTGATACAATTCGATGCCAGTGAACAGACCCTTCTTTCAACCGATCTGCTACTTGAAGGAGTGCATTTCGATTTGTCGTGGATGCCGCTGCAGCACCTGGGCTATAAGGCCGTGGCTGTGAATCTGAGCGACATTGCAGCCATGAACGGAATTGCGCAACAAGTGTTGGTGAGCATCGGTATTTCAAACAGATTTTCTGTAGAAGCGCTTGATGAGCTGTTTGCAGGAATGAAAATGGCTTGCGACAAATACAAGGTCGATCTGGTTGGTGGCGACACCAGCAGTAGTGCCGGTGGCCTTGTGATTTCGGTAACAGTTGTTGGTAAAGCAAAAAAAGAAGACATCGTGTACCGCAATGGCGCAAAGGTGAATGACCTGATCTGTGTGAGTGGTGATCTGGGCGCGGCCTATGCGGGTTTGCTGATTTTGCAGCGAGAGAAAAAAACCTTCGAAGCCAACCCCAATTTTCAACCCGATCTGCAAGGATTTGAATATATTTTAGAGCGTCAGCTTAAGCCAGAACCCAGATTCGACGTGCTTGAAAAACTTCGCAATGAAGGAATTAAGCTCACTTCAATGATCGATATTTCGGACGGACTTTCGTCGGAATTACACCATATCTGCTCTCAAAGTGGCACCGGATGCAGCATATATGAAGAAAAAATTCCGGTGGACATTCAAACAGGACGCGTTGCCGAAGAATTCAATATTACCGATATCACCATGGCGTTGCACGGAGGGGAAGACTACGAGCTGCTTTTCACGGTTCCGCTCGCTGAACACGAAAAGCTGAAAGACCGCGACGATATTCTGGTGATCGGTCATATCACTGATAAAAGCGAGGGCATGAACCTTTTATCCAAAGCCGGTCAGAGCATTTCGCTGAAAGCTCAGGGCTGGGATAGTTTTAAAACGGAAGACCGTAAATAATTTCAACGCTGCATTTTCGTTATTACACAATGGAACAACAAACAACAACCGAAAAGAAAAAAAGAAAGTGGTACTGGATCGCACTGCGGATTTTCCTTTGGATGCTCGGTTCCGTTGTCTTTTTGATTCTCCTGGCCTGGCTGCTGGTCTTTGTTTTTCAAAACAGAATTGAGCAGAAGGTGATCGGTCAGATCAATGCAGAGCTGAATTCAGAAATAAAAGTAAAGGATGTTGATGTAACGCTTTTTCATCATTTCCCGATGGTGTCTGTGGTCTTCAACGATGTGTCTGCAAGCGATGCCACACCTCAGAAAACAGGAAACCTTTTTGCTGCACGTTGGGTTTCGCTGGAGTTCAATCTGATGGATGTGATTACCGGCGACTATACCATCCGGCAGATTGGGATGGATCGGGGCACAGTCTGGCTGCGGGTTTTCGAAGATGGAACCGACAACTATCATATTCTGAAACCAACGACTGATACTACTGCTTCGTCGGAAAGCACCGCATTTCATCTTGAGCGAATTTATCTTTCGGATGTGAGTGGCGGCTATTTCGATGAAAGATACGATCAGCAATATTCTTTTTTCTTTCATCAGGCCAAGGCCTCGGGCAGTTTTTACGAAGACGATTTCAATGTGAAATTATCCGCTGCGCTTCGCGTTGATACCATTCATGTTTCTGGCATGGACTTCATTCCGGGAATGGATGCGTTGCTCAACGGAGTGATTGATGTAAATACTTCAACCGAGAATGTTTCATTCAGCAGTGTCGAAATTCAGGTTGCAGATGTTGTGTTGTTGGCTGCCGGGAAAGTGAATTACGACAAAGCGCATGAAACCGTTGATATCACAGTGAATTCGGATAATACGGACCTGATTGAATTTATGAGTCTGATGCCGCAGGAAGTTCAGAAATTTTCGGATGGACTGGAACATCGCGGCACCATTTCAATTGAATCGCATATCAAAGGGAAATACAGCGACGGGAAAATGCCGGCGGTAGATGTTTCGCTGCAGATGGAGGACGGATACATCGAGCGAGCAGAGAACGACATTGCATTAAGCAATATTAGGTTCAATGGAAAATTTTCGACGCCCGATTTTGCAGTTCAGGAAAAGTATTTTATTTCGCTCAAAAATTTTAGTGCAACACTTGATGGCAAGACAATTTCAGGAAGTGTACAGATAAAAAATCTAAAAGAACCGCAGATAAAACTGTTGGTTAAAGGTGACATGTCGCTCGAAAAAATTCAGAAATGGGGACAGTTTGAAAGCGTGAAAGAATGTGCTGGCAACATACAATTCGATGTTCAGTATGAAGGAATCATCAGCGATTTTTCGAACCTGGAAGCGAAGGATTTTATTGACAGCAAAAGTCAGGGTACGCTTCTGATCGAAGATGCAAAGCTGCAAACAGAAGGAATGAGCAAGGTGGCGAGCGTAAAAAAACTTGATGCAATTTTCTCAAACCGCGATCTTGAAATTGTTGAGATGAATGTGGCATACGGCACCAGCGATTTCACTGGCAATGCTATTTTGAAAGATATACTTCCGTTTTTGTTTATTGCGGACAACGAGCTGAAACTTAGTGCTGATCTTCATTCGAAGAATATTGATATTACTGAACTTTTCCCTGAAGAAGAAAATACGCAGAAAACGGAAGAGACAGAAATTACTTTTGTTTTACCGAAGAATGTGCGTGCTGTTGTGGATTATTCTGCGGAGCGATTGTCGTATAATAAATTCGGTGCAAGCAATGTGAAAGCAAGAGTTCATGTTGGCGAAAACAAAGTGCTGGCTGAGGATGTAAGTCTGAATACACTGGGTGGTTCCATTCGTGGAAATGGCTCATGCGAAATGAAAAACAAAGATGTGAAAGTGTCGCTCGATGCAGAACTGAAAAATCTGGATGTACGCGAAGCATTTATTGTGTTTAATAATTTTGGACAGAAAGACCTTACGTATGACAATTTGCGCGGCAGGGCAGATGTTTCGCTGCAAATGAAGGCCAGTTTTTCTGAGACACTCGAGGTTGATCCGGCGTCGATTGTTGCTGGTGCCGATATTGAAATTAAGGATGGTCAACTTGTAGGATACGCTCCCATCAACGATCTTGAGAAGATTATCAAAGGACGTGATTTCTCCGATATTCAGTTTGAAAAAATGACCAGCACTATTTCAATCAGCGACAAAACCATCAGGATTCCGAAAACGGAAATCCGCTCCAACGTTATGAATCTTAAGGTTACTGGCTCGCATACATTCGACAACAATATTGATTATCATCTTGAAGTGAAGTTTTCAGATGTGAAAAAGAAAGGGGCTAATGGCAGACCTGAAGATGAATACGGATATGTTGTCGACGATGGAGTAGGTGATCCGACCATTTTTATTCTGATTACAGGAACCGTCGAAAACCCGCAGTACAAGCAGCTTGACAAGAAGGCCATGCAGGAAAAAGTTAAACAGGATCTGAAAACTGAAAAGCAGAACCTGAAAAAAATTCTCAACGAAGAATTCGGACTTTTCAAAAAAGACACTACGCTTAAAAAAGTCGAACCCGAACCGAAAGAAAATACAAAATTCCAAATTGAATGGGAGGAGTGATGAATAAGAAACACTGAACAAATAATGCGGAAATGTGAGAATTGAAGTTGCATTTAAATTCACAACTGACCACTAACAAAGTGTTTTTTAATTTTATGAACTAAAAACACCATTGGGCGCGCGTCTCCTGACGCGTGACCATACGAAAAAAACGAAATATGTTTCGAAGTATATTCAAATTTTTCGCTGCGCTTTTTGTTCCGTTGGCATTGGGCTACATTGCCGGCCAATACACATCTGCAGCTGTTCCCACATGGTTTGCGTCGTTGAACAAACCATCATTCGATCCGCCCGGTTGGATGTTCGGTCCTGTGTGGACATTGATTTATATTCTGATGGGGCTCTCGTTTTTTCACATCTGGATCAAGCCCAGGATCAAAGAAAGGACCGTTGCCAAAATTATTTATCTCATTCAGCTGGCACTGAATTTTGCATGGTCGTTTTTGTTTTTTTATTATCAGGACATCGGTCTGGCACTCATCGACATCATTGTGCTGGACATTATTGTTGCCATCATGCTGGTGAAATTCTATCAGCTAAAACCAACAGCAGCCTATCTGAACATCCCGTATTTCCTTTGGATTTTGTTTGCTACTGTTTTGAATGCCGCATATTATTTTCTGAATTAAATTCTGTTTATGTCAAAAATATTCAACCCCGAAAACCACAATCGGCTGAGTTCCGATGACCGCAGAAAGCTCATTCCACCTGAGAAAATTCTAGACAAGATGCAATTGCAAGATGGCGATGTGTTGCTCGATGCCGGCGCCGGGAAAGGATATTTTGCTATTCCTGCATTGGAATATGTTGGCGAAACCGGGAAAGTGATAGCCGCTGATATCTCGCAGCAGATGCTGGATTTGCTGATTCAGGATGTGCCTGATTCAAATAATATTCAGGCATTGTTATGCGAAAAGAATAATATTTCTTTGTCCGAAAAATCGGTTGACAAAATCCTGATTGCCTTTGTCCTTCATGAAGTAGATGATCCGGAAGCGTATTTGAAAATGCTTCGCAACATTCTGAAGGACGATGGAAAGTTATTCACCGTAGAATGGAAACCCGTCGAATCGCCCATGGGACCTCCATTGCATGAACGACTAAGTAGAAAGTCAATTAAAAAATATTTTTCCGATTCAGGTTTTGATGTACTGAGTTTCGAAGACGTGAATGATTTTCAATATTTCTGCGAAGCGAAGAAAAATGTCTGAATGGCAAACATAATATTCCATCGTCCGATGGCGACAAAGGAGTCAGAGGATATGGAATCGTTATGTTTGCATCAAAACCGACGATTCCATATCCGCCAGCTGGCGGACGATGGAATATCGGTTTTGCTCTTTTAATTGATTATTAATAAATTATGCGAGCGTGTCATTAGCAGTTTCGCTACAGAAGCTCTTTTTAGCGAATTAGCTTCGAAGTATCTCCACCAGCTGTCACGCTAAGCCCCGCCGCTGTCATGCTGAACCCTGCTACTGTCACTCTGAGCGGAGTCGAAGAGTAGACAGCAGGATAAACTCCGTCGAAGCACGAACAGCGGGATAAACTCCGTCGAATCGTCGGCAGCTCACGTAGCGCCTTTTAAATTGGTTGGGCGCAGTCTATAGATTCAACCCAACTGATTTTCTGATTTAGACTACGCCCAGCTTAAAATTTGTAGCACTACAGCTGCTGTTGACGTTTACATTATCCAATTAAGGTAAATGAAATCGTGAGTTCAATATAGTAAGTACTAGCATTGTTGTAACCCTTTTGTTTAAGTAGGTTACTCATGTTACTCACCGTTGAAATCAGCGATTCAGTGCATCCGCTTCCAAGTCGCTGAAAAACATGAAGGTCATTAATTGTTCCATTATTTGTAATAACAAAACCAATTCTTGTTACACCAGACACTTTGTTTTCCCGCGCTGCAAAAGGATAATTCACCATTAACTCAGGCATAGAGATATTTTGGTTCAATGTAATTTTCGTGATTACTTTATTTATGTCTGTTGATTTGTAAATTATTAAATCTCCATGTTTTAATACTAATTCCTCGAAATATTTCTGTTCATTCAAAACGGAAATCTCTGTTTGCAGAGATCCAATTATTTCGCATAAAAATCTTTTCTTTATTTTTTTAAATGGAATTTGAGAGTTGCCCATTATCAGTGTCTGAAAGGTTTTCCCTTTTACCCAAATGAAATCTATAACCGAGTCCTTCGAAATCATTGTCAGATTCTCCGAAACACTTGCAAGGTCGGGTGGTGTGACTTCTTTTGTAATAAACGACACGCTATCTGTTCCACAAACCATATAAAAGCTGTTACTGTTTTTTGATACGACAATCAACAGGTCTTCAGGATTGTTTTGTTGTTCATCTAAAACATAATTCAATCCTTCTTTTATTTTTGCTTTAATCTTTTGTTCGCTGATGGTTTGAGCCCATCCCGACAATGACAATAGCGCAAAGGAGATTATTAAAATCAGTTTCATCATTTCATCGATTTTGAATATGCAAAAATAAACGATTTAGTTTTGAAAAATGTCGAAATCAAAAAATCTAATAAAAAGCTGGTTGGAAGTAAATGTTAGATGCCTGAATGGCAATCATAATATTCCATCGTCCGATGGCGACGTAGGAGAAGGAGGATATGGAATCGTTATGTTTGCAGCAAACCCGAAGATTCTATATCCGCCAGCCATGTGCTGAGCCTGACGAAGCATGGCGGACGAAGGAATATTGGTTTTGCCTTGTCTTGATATTATGTAATTTATTCGAGGGTGTTATTATTGAAAAATTCGTTTTTCTGCACAGACAAGGTGAAAAGGCGCTGTGCCTGATTTTGTAATCAGGCACACGAAGTAGCCGACAACAAACGTTTACAAGTATTTATAGTCGAAAGTAAATGCTTAATAACCGGATAATTCTTTCGGGGGATTGTTCCTTTGCATTGTCGTTGAAGAAATACGGCAAACTAAAGTTGAACTAAAATTGAACAATCATGGAATTACAATTTGAAAATGCAAATGAAGAACAAGCCCGCATGTTGGTGCTCACAGGCGAAGAAGAACCTAAGACAAAGAAAAATCCGGAGAAGAATCTTGTTTTTATGGAGGGCATAGTGACGTCGGAGCCATTCCCGAAGCAGTTTGCCAATGGCAACAAGCTCGCGATGTTCACGCTCTCGTACATCAATAATTATCGTACAAAAACAGGTGAGCAAGTCCGCATCACCGAATGGTTTCAGGTGATTTCGTGGAACAAGGTCGCCGATGTAGTGATGAACAGCGTACACAAAGGTGCTCGGGTAAAACTGAAAGGCCGTCTTCGCAGCTCTGCATGGAAAGATCAGGCCGGCATAGCCCACCGCCGCGTACAGATCGTCGCCACCGAAATGCGGCAGGCCGCTTAACAGCAAATCCGCCCTCCATCGTCCGCGAATTACACAAATTTGCGCGAATACATGTTGCCTCAGCAGGTCTTATGAACGCGAATTCGCCAGCATCGGTCACTTCGTGACCTGATGGGCGGACACGTGCGAAGCAGTCTTCATCTGCGATGAAGGCTGTTTGTGGGTGCTCCTCAATTGTACATGTATGTGTACAAAAACACATCATAAATGACTATAAATCTAAAACAATGAACGAACTTGAATTTAAGGAAGAAGCATATAAAATTGTGGGCGCCGCAATGGAGGTACATGCTATTCTTGGTAATGGATTTCTTGAAGCTGTTTACCATGAGGCGCTATGCATAGAATTTGACAGACGAGGAATTCCATACAAGCACGAAGAACCGCTATCAATAAAGTACAAAGATGTCATTTTGAAAAAGAAATATGTCCCGGATTATTTTTGCTTTAATGGAATTATTGTCGAGGTAAAAGCTGCTTCAAATCTCACTTCTGATGACATGGGACAGGTTCTTAATTATCTGAAAGCGACCGGTTGAACACTTGCCATTTTATTGAATTTTGGCAGCAAGAGCTTGATGTACAAACGGGTTGTTATGTCTGGCAATAATAGTAAAGCTTCTTGACGGATTTGTTATAAAGAATTGCGAAGCAGTTCTTTGTAACTATTAGCGTCCATATGCAAGCCGCAGGCAAGACAATTAATCAATTTCTTCGCGTGCATTCGCGTAATTCGCGGAAGAAAACAGGTGGCTTTTTGTGGCTCATTGAATTCATTTTTGCAGAATCTGAATCGTGCAACATCGAAGATGACGCATGATTCGAATTAGCGTCAATAAGACCTGCTGAGGCGAAAGAAATTGTTCGCGATAATTAGCGCAATTCGCGGAAGACCGGGATTAATAAATCAATTATGTGTAACAACTAAACAGATAGCGTTATGACTGAAAATGATAACAGCAGTTCAGTTTTAGAATATTCAGATGAATCCGTTGCTACAAGAATTTATTGTGTCAGAGGAAGAAAAGTCATGATGGATTTTGACCTGGCCGATTTATATCAGGCTTCCACAAAGGCATTAAAACAAGCTGTCAGAAGAAATGTCGATATTTTCCCGGACAGTTTTATGATTGAATTGACTTCGGATGAATTCGAAAATTTGAGGTCACAAATTGTTACCTCAAGATTGGGAGGCGTCCGCTAATTGCTGAAAACACCTCCCAATGATTAACGCTTCGCGTTCTCTTCATCACCTCTTTGTTGCAGCACAAATAATTTCCTGCCAGTTCAGCACTTTGTCCCACATGACATGACAGGTTCGCTTAATCTAAATTGAATAAATTTGTACAAAATTCCACTGACATGAAAAGAATAATTATTTCAATTTTTTCACTGACTTATGCGCTTATGGTATTTGCGCAGCCGGGAACCCCCGATGCCTCCTTCGGTAATAATGGCATCGTAATTACTGAGGTTACTACCGGATTTAATTCAGGAAATGCGGTTGCGATACAGGCTGACGGGAAAATTGTGGTCGTTGGCGAAAGCGGTATGCCTGGTGACTACGATATGTCTTTTGCGCGATACAACTACAATGGCGATCTCGACAACACTTTTGCCAATTCCGGCATCCTGAGTTTTGGGGTAGCTGATGTAAGTAATTATGCATCCGATGTTGTTATTCAACCCGATGGAAAGATTGTTGCCGCAGGCCGCACGTTCAACGGAAGCTCGTGCAATATTGCTGTAGTCCGACTTAATTCCGATGGATCGCCGGATGTTTCATTCGCGTCCAATGGAATATTGTTGCTCGACCTGGGTGCATCAGAAGTAATTGAAAGCGTTGCATTACAGAGCGATGGGAAAATTCTGGTTGGCGGCTATATGGGTACATCCTCCGACGATTTTACACTGATGCGTATCAACACAAATGGTGCACCCGATAGTACTTTTGGCACAAACGGTGTTGTGACTACACAATTTGGATCCAAGGATAGTTTTATCGAAGAGCTGGCTGTTCAGTCAGACGGAAAAATTGTGGCCGTTGGTATGACCTTCGACGCAAACTCGGATTATATTTTTGCTGCTGCCCGTTACAACGACGATGGCTCTCCTGATGCTTCGTTTGGAACAACCGGAAAAGCTACTTACAATGTTGGCGACGGACATGATTTCGCACTTGCAGTCTGCATTCAACCGGATGGCAAAATCCTGCTTGGAGGTCACTCCTGGATTACAAATTCACCGGTACTGCAATACGACATGGCAATCGTCAGAATCAATGCCGACGGAACATTAGACAACACCTTTGGTACTGCCGGTATTGCAACGGCACGCATTATTGATGCCGAAAACTATGCATATGGCATGGTGTTGCAGCCCGATGGTAAAATTTGCCTGGCAGGTTATACACTCGAAAACTATTCAGAAGCCAATATAGCTCTTGTTCGCTTTAATGCCGACGGATCAAAGGATAATTCATTCGCAACGGCAGGTGTTGTCACTACCAACATCAATGCTGAAGATTACGCAAGTTGTGTCGCTTTGCAACAGGATGGAAAAATTGTTGTGGCCGGCTATACGGATGAAACATATACCTCGAAATTTGTTGTGACTCGCTATAACGGCGATTTTACAAGCATTTACGAAGATAACGGATTACTATTCACCCTCTGCCCGAACCCGGCTACGGATTTTGTGACGATTGAAACAAACGAATCTGTACGCATCGATGTTTCGGATATTTCGGGGAAAATTGTTTTGTCAGCAGCTTCCGAAGGTCATATGGATATTGATGTTTCTGACTTTTCAAAAGGACTGTATATCGTAAAAGTCCAATCAGAAAACAATTGCAGTATTTCAAAACTGCTTGTTGAATAACAATCAGGTTTGAAATTATTGCTACACGAGATTATAAGCCTTTGTTATAAAAAATTGCTTAGCAATTTTTTATAACTATTAGCGTCCATATGCAAACCGGAGGCTAGTAAATTAATCAAAGGTTTTGCGAGAATTCGTGTAATTCGCGGAAGACCGGAGTTAACGTTTCGCATTCACGCGGTCCTGAGCCAGTTTCACGGCATTGTATGCATTGATGACTCCGCCGGTTGAAGATAATTCCGAGAACGAAACTTTTTTCTTGCCGCCGCCGGGGAGCAATACTTTTTTATCATATTTCACCGCTGATTGCAATAAAATTTCTTTCACTTCTTTCGCGCTGAGTTCCGGAAAATACGCACGGATAATGGTGGCCACACCTGTTGCAACAGGGCTCGCCATCGAGGTTCCCGAAGCCGATTCGTATTTGTTGCCAGGTGAGCAACTGTAAATATCCTGTCCCGGTGAAAATATATCGACGCTCTTTTTTCCGTAGTTCGAAAACGAAGCGGGAAGTTTCTTTCCGGCTGAATTGGTGCTGGCTCCGACAACAATGAACTTGTCGTTGATTACATTGCCATTCTCATCAAAATTGCTGGGATAATGTACCTCAACATCCACATTTTCTCCGTCGTTACCGGCTGCATGAACAATCAGTACATCGTGTTCGTTGGCCACACGCAGAGCGGAATCCACAAAATGTTTCTGCGGCGAATATCCTTTGCCGAAGCTCATGTTGATAATTGATGCACCGTTGTTTACCGCATACAATATAGCATTCGCAACATCCTTGTCGCGCTCGTCGCCATCGGGAACCACCAGCAGAATCATCAGCTGTGCATTGCTAGTCACTCCATCCGGACCAATGCCATTGCCACGCACTGCCGCCACATTGCCGGCTACCATTGTGCCGTGTCCGGCGCGGGGCCCTTTCACATCGCTGTTTCCGTAGTACGGATTGCTGTTGTTGGTCCAGTCATCTCCCACAATTTCCCGTGAATCAAAATCAACATTGTAGCGGTACAGTGCCTGACTTTCATAATGATCGATCCACCCTTTCACTACTGTCGTGTCAATATGATTTTTCATCCAATAGCTCATGAAGTCAACAACTGGCTGCATCCTTTCATCTTTGATGGTCTTGAGCTGGTTTGCCGAATATTTGTTTGTTCCAAAATAAGCAGTAATTACACTGTCGGCCACTTTCATATTTTTATACAGCGTTGTGACATTAGTGAGGGCTTTTGTTGATGCCGCAAATTCTGTTTCAACTTCTTTTTTGCATTTCAGATATAGCTGAAAATCTTTATCACCAGCCAGTTTCGCGGAGTCGGCATTTTCGTATTTCGGTTTCAGCAGACGGTAAACGCGCGTCACTTCAAGGTTGTCGTTGTCCACATTGCGGCCGTCGGGATTTCCCAAAAAATTCCAGCCGTGAACATCATCAATGTATCCGTTTTTATCATCATCGATTCCGTTGCCCGGAATTTCATCTTCGTTGGTCCAGATCACTTCTTTCAGGTCTTCGTGATTGAAATCGGTTCCACCGTCGATGATGGCAACAATCACCGGCTTGGGTGTTTTGCCCTGCAGCAGTTCCTCATACGTGCGGTCCGAAGATACGCCCGGAACCTTGTTTTTCTGCAGGTCTTTGTTGTACCAGCAGTCTTTGTCGGATTCTGATTTTTGTGCCATCGATGCAATGAACACAAACATCATTGCAGATAAAAGGAGTAAAGTTTTCATGCGATAATTATAATATTGGTGTAAAATTAGTGAATATTCATTTTGCAGCCGCTAATCTTATATGAACAAATAATAATTGCGGATGTCCCGGCTGAATTGATCTATAGCTTGCGGGTGGAAATTTTCCGCAGAAATCTCCCATGGCGCGGATATGTCATCCGTGACATGGATTCACAAATCTCCCCGAAACCCTTCACCGCATTTCCAGTCTTTCTTCCGCGAATGACGCAAATGTTCACGAATGGATTAAGACCTCATGCACTTCTGATGGGCGCGAATTCGAATCCGCCTTCACCTGCGATGAAGACTGATTAAGATTGCACGTAAATTAATAATCTCATGGCGCACTGAGTTCCCGGTCACTGATTGAGACAAAGCTTTGCTGACTGTGCCGGGATCTCCTATGAATAAAACTCCCTTTGTTAGTTGTTGCAGAGCCTATTGAAAATATTTCCTCAAAG
>MEOQ01000037.1 GCA_001769275.1 Bacteroidetes bacterium GWF2_43_63
TGAGTTCCTCTGTGAACCGAGCACCAGCGGTGCGAGCTCATGAGCACCTTGCAAAAGTGATTTAATGAGCGAATAAACTAGGATTCAGGAGGTTTTTTGCATGTTTCAATGCATTGCGAAATATTGAAGGTCGGTTCGCATGGATAAGTTGTTGTTTTTGTATATTTGTAAAAACCCAAACCAAATGCGAACAGGAATTTTGTTGTTTCTGCTGCTTCCAGCACTGGCCATTGCCCAGAAAGAAGTCCAAATGCCCGATTATCCTTCGTATCAGCAAGTGATGACGAAATTTCTGACCGATTACGACATCATGAATCTCGCATATCCGGAGGAATTCCGCCTCACAAAAAATCCGGACGGTTGGCATGCCGTGCTGTGGAACTATGAAAAAGAAGATGCAACAAAAAATGAGATTTTCTGGTCGCGCAGTAAAAACAAATATGTGGAAGTTCCTTTTAAACCCGCGGCAGTAAAAGAAATCACGCCCGATGAGCAAGCCGTAATTAATGACAACATGAACATCACCTACGATGACATGTCGCCATATAACTTCTATCGGGGTTGGTATAAAGATGTGATCAACGAATTCGGTGAGCAGAAAAATCTTTCTGATACGATGCTTAACGCACTGGCCCGTGCCTATGCCAATCATGCTTCGAATCTATTGGGCGATCAGTTCGGACTGTCTGTGAAATCAGAGATTTTTTCGTTATCAGTTGGGCAGAATGTTTTAAGTGAAGATCAGCTGAAAGCATTCCGATTGTGGCATGATAAATCGCTTGAAACATATAAAATTTTGTTGGCAAAAAATCCTGCATTCGCAACATTCATCGGCGATGCGTTGAATATTTATTCAAACGAAGTGATGGCTGGATATCTTTATTTGTTGTTTTACTCCAATGAAACAGAAGCCCGAAAAGAGCTCAGGCCGGGGCTTTACGACGATTTTATATTGAAGACCGCCCGTAATTATTTGAATTCGTGCGATAAAAACGCCATACTTTTTACCAGTGGCGACAACGATACTTATCCCCTGCTCTACGTGCAGGCATTTGAAAAATTCAGAACTGACGTCACCATTGTGAACATGAGTCTGCTTGGAATTCCGCGATATATAAGCCATTTGTTTGAAAAATATTCTACACAACCTGCGGTTGAATTCAGCATTGCGCGCGACTATTGGAATAATTCATCCAATGGGTACTACTACATTTTAAGCGAAACAGACTCTATGAATGCCATCACTGCTCTGAACATGACAGTCACTGATGATTTGTCAAATGAAGGCCGCGATTATGCATTATATCCGGCACGGCACACAGTTCTCAAATTCAATAACAAAGACAGCATCAGTATTTTTCCTCGCGAAAATTATATTTACCTGAATCATTTTGCCATGCTCGATATCATTGCATCGAACATTCCAAAGCGGCCGGTATATTTCACCATTACCTCTCAAGTGCCGATGATTCCTACCGATTATTTACTTGTTGATGGAATGGCTTACAAAGTTGTACCCTATCGAACCAATGACCTGGCCGATAATTTTTATTCCGGCGGTGTAGATCCAGAGCGACTTCTGGAGAAATTAAAAAACGATTTTCAGATGCCCGACCTCACAAAATTACCTGTTGCCGGTGAACATCATCAGCTATTTTCCTATAGCTATCGAATGATCATGTATCAGGCATTTGTTGAATTTGTGAAAAAATCGGACACTGCTCATGCAATGGAAATGTTGGATATGAGTGAGCAGTTTTTTCCTTATCGGATATTTCACGCCAATGCCAGTGCGATTCCGATTGTTCAATATTTGTACAAGCTTGGTGAGCATAGCCGCGCTGATAAAATTTCGTTTGAAATCATTTCAGGAATAATAAAGGAATACCCTGTCGAAAACAGCTCTGCCTCTGATATTCAAATGGGTTATTCCATGCTTGCATATCTTGAAAAACTAATAACTGAAAACAGCACAGATCTGAAGCTGCATCAGCTGATCAAGGAAAAGACAGAGCTGTATAGAAGCAAGGCCAAATAAAGCAGCTTTTAATCATTTATATGCAGCTTTTTACATATTTCCGGAAACTGAATCAAACCGACCATTCGCTTAACAAAATATTTATTTTCGTTTTGTGACCTATCTTTGTATCAATTCAAATGCAGCAACTACAACAAGAACGCTTATCTGCTGATTGGATTTAGGTTTTTTTCATGGGGCGCAACTGCCCGCCATCACGCTGAACATTCCGAGAAAGATGCAGCTGAAATGACGGGCGGTTGTAATTTTATTATTCACCTCTACGGCTTCGGTATAGTCTCAAGTGTATTTTCGTTGAGATGTCTCAAAATTGCGGTTAATCTATTATCTTTGTACAAACACCCTGATTATGTGGGCGGAATTAGACAAATATAGAACACAATATCTCAATCTGAATCTGCAGAATGCTCTTGATTATGAGAAATTCTGCATGATTTCTATTGTCTATCATTCTACCAAAATTGAAGGATGTTCGCTCACCGAAACCGACACAAAGGTGCTGCTTGATAAAGGAATAACAGCCAAAGGCAAGCCACTGAAAGATCATCTGATGGTGAAAGATCACTATGCGGCTTTTCTGTGGATGCAGGAGCAAGCAAACATCAAACGGAAGTTTTCGATTGAATTCCTGCAGGAAACCTGTGCCGTTCTGATGAAAAACACTGGCGAAATTGTTAATACAGCCACCGGTAGCTTCGATACATCAAAAGGAGAGCTGAGGCTGGCTCCCGTGTATGTCGATAAAAAATATTTTCCCGATTTCCGCAAAGTGCCGGGATTGCTGCAACAACTGAGTGATAATGTCAATCAAAGAATTGATGCTGTTTCCGACGAAAATGAGATTTTAAAATTGGCGGCCGACCTTCATTACAATCTGGTAAATATTCATCCTTTCGGAGACGGAAACGGGCGCTTGTCGCGCTTATTCATGAATTACGTGCTTATGTATCATCATCAGCCGTTCGTTAAAATTTTTACCGAAGACCGCACAGAATATATTGATGCACTGAACGAAACTGAAGAAAAACAGGATCCTGAAATCTTCAGAACTTTCATAGCAATTCAACAACTCAAATTTTTCAAAATCGAAATTGAAAAATTCTCCAAATCAGGACAGGGATTTGATTTGTTGTTTTGAATTTTGAGCATCTCTAAAAGCAATAAATCTTCCCCCCCCCGACGATTCCAGGTCAGCAATATCCAATTGTCAGCCCATTGTAGCTGACGCTAGAATGTCGGGGAGCAGTCGCAGCATTCGACTCTTCCAGGTCCTTCATTGCATTACGTACTCTGGCAGGTCGGGAGCAGTTTCACTGTCACGGTTACAAATCCGCGCCAGGTGTTGGTGATTAAGTTCAAAATTTTTATACTTTTACAAATCAATTACATTGAATGAAAAAGAAAATTCTGGTAACAGGTGGAGCGGGTTTTGTCGGATCTCATTTATGTGAGCGGCTTCTCAGTGATGGACACGAGGTGCTTTGCATGGATAATTATTTCACCGGCAGCAAGCAAAACATCGAGCATTTGTTGATGAATCCCTATTTTGAGCTCATCCGTCACGATGTGACCATGCCCTATTTTGTTGAAGTGGACGAAATCTACAATCTGGCTTGCCCTGCCTCGCCCATTCATTATCAGTACAATTCAATCAAGACCATTAAAACATCGGTGATGGGCGCCATCAACATGCTCGGGCTGGCCAAACGCATCCGCGCGAAAATACTGCAGGCCAGCACCAGTGAGGTTTACGGTGATCCTGATGTTCATCCACAGACCGAAGAATACTGGGGTCATGTGAATCCGATCGGCCCAAGGTCGTGTTACGACGAAGGCAAACGCTGCGCTGAATCGCTTTTTGTGAACTATCACAATCAGAACAATGTCCGCATAAAAATCATTCGCATATTCAACACCTACGGACCGCGCATGCATCCAAACGACGGTCGCGTGGTTTCCAACTTCATTGTGCAGGCCTTGAAAAACGAGGACGTTACAATTTATGGCGATGGCAAACAAACGCGCAGTTTCTGCTACGTAGATGATCTTGTGAACGGAATGATCGCCATGATGAATACAGGCGACGAGATTACGGGGCCCATCAATATTGGAAACCCGGGCGAATTCACCATGCTGCAGCTCGCCGAAAATGTGATCAGACTTACCGGGTCGAAATCGAAAATCCGCCACGAACCGCTGCCCGCCGACGATCCGATGCAGCGTCAGCCCGATATTTCGAAAGCAAAACAAATTCTTCACTGGGAACCGAAAGTGAATCTTGAAGAAGGATTGATCAAAACAATTGAATATTTTAAAAATACAATCTAATGGCTAAAATATGGGTCACCGGCGCCAATGGCCAGCTTGGAAGCGAGCTGCGTGAGTTGTCGAAAAGCTGCAAAGAGTTTGAGTTTGTTTTTACCGACATGCCTGAACTGGATCTGACAAAACACGATGCTGTAAAAAAAGCATTTAAAGAAATCAAACCCGATGTTGTGATCAATGCTGCAGCTTACACTGCGGTTGATCTGGCTGAATCGGAAGCAGAAAAAGCATATGCGGTTAATACGTACGCGGTTGCCAATATTGCAGCACTGTGTTCGGCCGGAAAAGCTTTCCTGATCCATGTTTCAACAGACTTTGTGTTTGATGGAAAACGTTCGGCTCCCTATCACGAAGAAGTAGCGGCCAATCCGGTTGGAACATACGCCGCCAGCAAGAACAAAGGCGAGATTGAAATCCTGCTTGGAACGCGTCATGCGGCCATTATCCGCACATCGTGGCTGTATGGAAACTACGGGAATAATTTCATGAAAACCATTCTTGACAAAGGCCGCAAAGGTGAAAAACTAAGCGTTGTGTATGATCAGGTGGGAACACCAACGTGGTCGGCCGATCTCGCAAAAGTCGTTGTAGAAATGGCGAAGAATGCAAAAAAAATCAGCGGTGTTGAATTGTTTCATTACTCAAGCGAAGGCGTGGCCTCATGGTACGACTTTGCCTATGAAATTCTGAAAATGAGCAATTCTAAATCAACACTGGTGCCGGTTGATAGCAAAGACTTTCAGCGTCCAGCTCCGCGCCCGGCTTACAGCGTTTTGAATAAAGGAAAAATCAAGAAATTCCTGGGCATCGAAATCCCGTATTGGAAAGATAGTTTGAAGAAATGTTTTGAACAACAAAAAGCATAAGGCATGCGGCACAACGCGCAACGCACAACAATAACAATCGCGCGGATTTGCAATCTGTGCGATGATTCACTGTCACGGATAACATATCCGCGCCAGTGAAAGAATCAGTAACGACTCCTGCTTCAGCAGGATAAATTCCACTTTGTAACGTGTAACGAAATATGAACATGGAAGAAAGAATAAATCAATGGCTCAGCGGTCCATACGACGAAGAAACAAAAAGCGAAATTCGTCGCATGCAGAACATCAACGATCCGGATTTGCAGGAAGCGTTTTATACTGATCTGGATTTTGGAACCGGCGGACTGCGCGGAATAATGGGTGTAGGCCCGAACCGCATGAATAAATATACTGTCGGGACCGCAACACAGGGGCTGGCAAATTATCTGAAAGAATCTTTCCCCGGTATTCAGATTTCAGTTGCCATTGCCTACGACTGCCGCAACAACAGCGATTATTTTGCATCGGTTGCCGCCGATGTGTTGTCGGCCAATGGCATCAAAGTTTTTCTGTTCGACGGCCTGCGCCCTACTCCGGAGCTGTCATTTGCCGTGCGGCATCTGCGCTGTCAGGCGGGCATTGTGATTACCGCATCGCACAATCCGAAGGAATACAATGGATACAAAGTATATTGGAACGATGGCGGGCAACTGGTTCCGCCGCACGACAAAAATGTAATCACCGCTGTGCGCGCCATCAGCAGCATCGCTCATGTGAAGTTTGATCGCAATCATGATCTTGTAACCGGCATCGGAAAAGGAATTGATGAAATATATCTGCGACAGATTATGCAAATTGTTTTATCGCCTGATGCCATCGAAAAGCAGCATCGAATGCCGATTGTATATACTCCCATTCATGGGACCGGGGTTACGCTCATTCCCAAAGTGTTGAAAAGAATTGGCTTTGGAAATATCATTCACGTTCCAGAGCAAGATATCACTGACGGGAATTTCCCAACCGTAAAATCTCCGAATCCCGAGGAAAGATCAGCGCTGGAGATGGCCATAGCTGTTGCCGACGAACATAATGCGGCGTTGGTTCTTGCAACCGATCCCGATGCCGACCGCGTGGGTGTTGCCGTTCGGGGCAAAGATGGAAAAATGGTTTTACTCAATGGCAATCAGACTGCGTCGGTGCTGGTATATTATACACTGACCCGACTGAAAGAAACAGGAAAAATGCCCGCTCATCCGATGATGGTAAAGACCATAGTTACTACCGATTTGCTTGCGACCATTGCTGCTGATTTCGATGTAAAAATGTATGATGTTCTCACGGGGTTTAAATACATTGCCGAAATTATTCGCCTGCAGGAAGGAAAAGAAAAATTTATCGGTGGCGGCGAAGAAAGCTATGGATATCTGGGTGCCGATTTCGTGCGCGACAAAGATGCAGTGATGACCTGTTGCATAATTGCAGAAGCGGCTGCCTGGGCAGCTTCGCGAGAAAAAACATTGCTGGATATTCTGGATGAAATCTATCAGAAGTATGGATTTTATGCCGAAGATCTTCTGTCGATCACAAAAAAAGGTATGAATGGTCAGCAGGAAATTGCAGCCATGATGAAGCAATTCAGGGAAAATCCGCCTATAGAAATCAATGGCTCAGCGGTTCTTACAATCAAAGATTACAAGTTTAAATTTTCGAAAGACCTGAAAACCGGCGCAGAGAGTGCAATTGCATTGCCTGTTTCCGATGTCCTTCAGTTTTTTATGGAAGACGGAAGCAAAGTCACTGTAAGGCCATCGGGCACTGAACCCAAAATAAAGTTTTATTTCAGCATAGTCATGAAAGGCACAGGCGCTCAGGCAGCAGAAGCAGCACGAGAAAAGCTGGGTAAGTTGTCAGCAGTTTTCAACAGCAAGTAACTGCTAACCTGAATGTTTTGTAAATTCGCCTTTTTAAGACCTACATGAGAATGAAACCGACCATTTTAGCTTTGTGCATTGTAATGCTTTTAGCATTCAAAGTCAATGCCCAGCCGGGAAAGGAATTTGTGCCTGAGGGAAATGCAAAATCGGCAGACGGATATTTCAAATATCAGAATTTCAAGGACGCACTTGCAGAGTATCTGGTGCTTCATTCGAAGGACTCGCTGAATATTGAATATATGCATCGCATTGGTCTTTGCTATTTATACACAAATATCGATAAAACCAAGGCTATACCATATCTTGAATGGGTTGTGACACAGGAGAAATTTGACCAAAACGCCTGGTACGATTTGGGACGCGCTTATCAATATGCCTATCGGTTTGACGATGCCCGAAATGCATTTAAGAAATTTTCGACACTTGGAGTAAAAGATAATAATCCAATTCCCGCTCAGCGTCAGGTTGAAATTTGCGATCAGGCCGAAAAGCTGATGAAAACACCGATCGATGTGACCATTTCAAATCTAGGCCCGGCTGTGAACTCTCCATTTCCGGATTACAATCCGTTTGTTCCAAAAGACGAAAGCTATGTGATTTATTCGTCGAAACGTGATGGTAATATGGGTGGATTCATTGACTATGACGGTTATCTTACTGCCGATATCTATTATTCGCAGCACGCCAATTCAGAGTGGAAAAAAACCAAACCGCTGTCGAGTACCATCAATACTTATCTTGTTGAAGAAGTCGCAGGGCTTACTCCCGATGGTGAATTTTTGTTCCTGTATTTTGACAATGAATATGGCATAGCCGATATTTTTATCTCCGAAGGAAAAGGAAAGACATTCAAGCGCCCTGAAGGATTGGGAGCCAACATCAATCAGAAATCGTTTGAAGGTGGTGCCACCATGAGCCAGAATAAAAAAGTACTGATTTTTTCAAGTAACCGCGAAGGTTCTCTTGGCGGACTTGATCTCTGGATGTCGCAGGAATTGCCAACCGGCGAATGGGGCGTGCCTGTAAACCTGGGCCCAACCATCAATACGAAATTTGATGAAGACTATCCATATATGGCACCAGATGGTGAAACCATGTATTTTGCATCGACCGGACATGAAAATATGGGTGGCTATGACATTTTCAAATGTACTTATGATAAAGCAAATATTACTTTTTCGAAGCCGGAAAATATTGGCTATCCGATAAACACACCCGACGACAATATTTCCATATCCTACACTGCGTCGGGGCGCCACGCCTATATTTCAGCTGTTTTGCCCGGAGGACTCGGACAGCAGGACATTTACCGCGTGACTTTCAATTCGATCAAACCGAAAAAGTGTTTTATCAGTGGCATCATCATGACGCAGGACAGCACGCCCTTGTATGAAAAATATAAAATGATGCAAACCCAGTTGGCTGAATCGCTGGTGCAACTCGATTCAATCAAACTGATGCTTGGAACAAATGATACCAGCAGCATTGAAATGTCTGCTCCCGGGTTGCAGGCTCAGATTGCACTGCTGGAAAAGCAGACCCAGTCTCTTCCTCAGGTGGTGATCCGCGTGAAGGACCAGAAAACCGGAAAGCTTCAGGGCCTGTATCGTCCAAACAAGAATTCGGGAAAATATATTATCATTGTTGAACCCGGAAATTATGAATTTACCTACGATTGTGCCGGTTACACGACACTCGTTAAACAATATGTTTTTCACGATGATGAAAGTAGCATAAGCAATGAAAATGAACATGTGATTCTAATACCTGAAACAAAATGAAACTGAAACTAAACAAACCGCTTGCAGTATTTGATATTGAGTCGACCGGCGTTGTGGTTGGTGTTGATAAAATTATTGAATTATTTATTTTGCGCATAGATCCCGATGAAACGGAGCATGAATATTACGTTTTGCTGAATCCGGGAATGCCTATACCTCCCATTACAACTGCTATACACGGTATCAAGGACGAAGATGTAAAAGATAAACCGTTTTTCAAAGACATTGCACACGACCTGTTGAATTTTCTCACCAATTGCGATCTTGCGGGCTACAACAGCAACAAATTCGATGTGCCTTTGCTGATTGAAGAATTTCTGCGTTGCGGAATTGAATTCGATTATTCCAAACGCCGCTTCCTCGATGTGATGGGCATTTTTCACAAAATGGAACCCCGCAATCTGAAAGCTGCTTACAAATTTTATTGCGGAAAATCGATTGAAAAAGCACATACTGCTGATGCCGATACCCGCGCTACATGGGAGGTTTTGAAGGCTCAGCTCGAGCGATACGAAGATACCGAGATCGAAGACGAAAATGGAAAACTCTTTAAACCCATCGTTAACGATGTCGAAGCATTGAGTAAATTCTCGAAAACCACTCGCAATGCTGATTTGGTGGGTCATATCATTTTCAATGAAAAAGGCGTGGAAGTTTTCGCATTCGGAAAATACAAGTGGCATCCGGTAGAAGAAGTTTTTCAGAAAGAGCCACAATACTACGACTGGATCATGAAAAGCCAGTTTCCCGAAAGCACCAAACGGCTCGTGAACGCCATCAAGCTGCGCGGCTTTAATAAAGGTAATGTGAAGGCATAGGGCTTGCGGCATGCGGCATGAGGCATGCGGAGCTCAAACACAATGCTCAAAGCACAACGCTTCGCGAGTTGAAAGTTCTAAAGTTGTAAAGTTATAAAGGCGACGTTAGGAGCATGTAGCATGCGGTACATGGCACAATGCGCAACGCTAAGCTGCTTTTTCAATCTCTCTGCGTCGCGCCTAGTCACGTTTCACGTGAAGCGACCTGAGTGCATTGAAAAATATAGAAACCACTCCGGAAACTGATTGATAATTTATCTTGTTTGTGTCATACAACCTTTTATTTCTAAAAATATAATTCAATCACGGGCAGGATTGAAAACATAAATTGTATCGCAGAATCGCCGCGTTGAACCAAAACTCAGCAGCATTCATTATCTTTGTACATCATAACATTGTTACCCTGTTACCCGTGTAACGATTTCCGCTTCCAGCGGAATAAATTCCACTTTGTAACGCGTAACGCTTGTAACGTGTAACGTCTGTAACGAAAAGAATGTGGAAATGTGGCGCTTCGTTTATGTGAAAATGTGTGAAGAGAGATTTAACTGAGAATCCGTAACGATTTCCGCTTCCAGCGGAATAAATTCCACTTTGTAACGTGTAACGTCTGTAACGCTTGTAACGAAAAAAGAAATGAAAATTATCTGCATTGGCCGGAACTATTTGGATCACGTGAAGGAAATGAAAAACGAAGTTCCTGAATATCCTGTGTTTTTTATGAAGAACGAGAATGCGCTGATCTACAACAATCTTCCGTTTTTCATTCCCGATTTCAGCAACGACATCCACTACGAATGCGAGTTGGTGCTTCGCATCTGCAAGACCGGGAAAAACATTGAAGAGCGCTTTGCATCTACCTATTACGACGCCATCACGCTGGGGATTGATTTCACCGCACGCGATATTCAGAAACGCTGCATTCAAAAAGGCGAACCCTGGGAAATTGCCAAATCATTCGACTGTTCAGCTCCCATGGGCGAATTCATGAGTCTCAGCGACGCTGGCCATCCTGACGAAATCATTTTCCGCCTTGAAAAAAACGGACAAACGGTGCAAACCGGCAACAGCAAAAATCTGATTTTTTCATTTGACCATATCATTTCGCATGTTTCAAAATACATTACACTGAAAACCGGCGACGTTATTTTCACTGGAACTCCTGCCGGAGTGGGACCTGTAGCCGGCGAGGATATTCTGGATTGTTTTCTGGCTGAAAAAAAAGTGCTGACTGTACGGATAAAATAACTCAATCTAAACGCTCACAATTCATGAAACACTACCTTGTCCTTTTTGTGATACTGATATCCCTTCCCCTGCTAAAGCTCAATGCGCAACCATGGATGAAAGCGCCTTATCTGAATATTGAAAAATCGGAAGCTACTTTCAGCCAAATCCAGCAGGCGTTTTATGAATATTGGGGAGACCAGCCCTATGAGCGCGGCAAAGGTTACAAGCAATTCAAACGCTGGGAATATCGGAATGAGCCCCATTGCTTTCCGGATGGGAAAGTTCAATCAGCCATCCGATACCTCGACGCTTATGAAGCAGCAAAGGCTGAATCGCAGCAATACAAACAGACCACAGTGGCCGCTAACTGGATTCCGCTTGGAATTTCATCGTGGCAGCTTGGATATAGCGGATATAATCCAGGAAATGGCCGCGTGAATTTCGTTGCGCAGCATCCCACAAATCCGGACATCATTTATATTGCCAGCCCCAGTGGCGGAATCTGGAAAACCGAAGACGGCGGCAACACATGGACTACCACCTATGACAATATGACCCGCCTTGGAACATCATGTATCGCCATTCATCCGCTGTATCCCGATACAATTTTTGTTGGTACCGGCGATAAAGACTCCTGGGACACGCAGGCATTCGGCATCCAGAAAAGCACCGATGGAGGCCTCACCTGGCAGAATGGAGGACTCAATTTTGGATTGAATTACAATAACATCAACAAGATACTTTTCAATCCGCTTAACCCGGATGTTATGTTTGCGTCAACGCCTGAACGCATTTACCGCTCGAAAAACGGTGGAACAAACTGGTCGTTGGTTTACAACGGCAACAACAACGACATACGCTGCATGTTTTATAAGCCCAACGATACAACCACCATTTACTGCGGCGGGGCCATGTTTCTGAAAAGTACCGATGGCGGACTCACATTTACTGAAGATACTCTGTTGCCACACGATACCTGCCGTCTCGAAATTGGCGTCAGCGCTGCAGATAACAATTTTGTGTATGTGCTCGCTTCAAAAGATGACAATACCTTTGGAGGCCTGTACCGTTCTACAAATAGCGGCTCCACATTTACGCTCATGTCAACCGCGCCCAATATTCTGGGCTATTCTGTTGATTCATCAGCATACACCGACGATGCTGGTCAGGCCTGGTACGATCTGGCCATTGCCGTTTCGCCACTCGACGCCAATACTGTTTTCACCGGAGGCATCAATATCTGGAAAAGCACCAACGGAGGCTCAGACTGGACGCCCATTACCAACTGGTATGTTGATGGAGCTTATCAGTACGCGCATGCAGACATTCATTATCTTGGATTTTACGGAGACCGCTTCTACTGCGGCAGTGACGGCGGTGTGTTTGTAAGCTATGATTATGGAACCACATGGACCGACCTGTCTGCAGGCCTCGAGATCACACAGTTTTATGCATTCGCGAATTCTAAACTTGATAATCAGATGATTGTTGCCGGCGCACAGGATAATGGCAGCAATAAGCTTCAAAACGGCACCTGGACTCATGTTTTCGGCGCCGATGGATTTGATGCACTCACCCACCCGACCGATGAATACACTTTTTACTGCTCCTATCAGAGTGGCGGAATCCTGCGCACATACGATGGTGGCGACAATTTCGACTACATCAACACCACCGGTCAGGAAGGTTCGTGGCTGACTCCCGTCGCCATGAATCCTGTCAATCCTTCCGTCATCTGGATGGGTCTCGAAGACATGTGGGTCAGCATGGACGAAGGCGATAATTGGATAAACACCACCAATGGGATGCTTCTGGGAGATAGAATTGATGAAATCGCCATTGCTCCAGGCAATCCGTTGTATGTGTATTTTTCGAACAGTGATTCTCTCTATATTTCGAAAAACCATGGTGCCGCCTGGACTGCTGTGCAACCGGTAGCCGGTTTTTATATCGTTGGTATTGCCGTCAGCGACGAAGACGAAGAAAAGCTGTGGCTTTCGTTGTCGGCTTCAGGAGGCGATCGCGTGATGGTTAGTTATGATGCCGGTGCAACATGGACCAGCATAACCGGCACCCTGAGCGGAGTTGGACTGAACTGCATTGTTGAAGACCCGAATTCGCCCGATGGATTGTATGTCGGCACAGAGACCGGTATTTTCTATCGCGACACGACAATGTCGGCCTGGGAGCCATTTGACAGCAATTTGCCGAAAGTGATTGTGAACGAATTGGAGATTGTGCCTGATGTACAGCGAATCCGCGCAGCCACCTACGGCCGCGGCATCTGGGAGAGTCATATGTACACCTGGAATGCCATTGAAGAAGACGGCAAGTTCGATTGCAGCATTTACCCCAACCCCGCATCAAAACTGGTAACCATCGACATTCAAAATGACACGAAAGCCGACCTGTTGCGGATTTTCAATGCCGGCGGCAGTTTAATCAGAACGCTGAAAATAGACAGCAGTCTTCTAACTGTTGATGTGAGCGGCCTTCCAACCGGAAATTACTATTTCCGCATTGAAAAAAGTGGTGAAGTTTTGGGAACACAAAAAGTCACTGTTATTTCAGAAAAATAGAAATTTGTTGTGCGAAAGAAATTTTTTATTAATTTTGCACTCTCAATCAGGCCCCGTAGCTCAACTGAATAGAGTATCTGACTACGGATCAGAAGGTTCCAGGTTTGAATCCTGGCGGGGTCACCTCAAAGGACGTTTCTGTTTTTAAGCAGAAACGTCCTTTTTTATTTCTGCCGAATGGCGCGCCGATACTGGCAAACAGAGTGACTACTTCGTTCACTTTGGAGGTTCGAACTTTGTTTT